>CAJXLD010000171.1 GCA_913055595.1 uncultured Altererythrobacter sp. | reverse complement strand
CCAGGATGACGACAAGCTCCAACCGAGCCTATGTCGCGGCTTGCGCCTAATCCTCCGCCGCCAGCAAATAGAGCTGGCGCGCGGCGTCGATAGGTTTGACGTCCCCATCAACCTCGTAATGCCAGAAGGTCCAGCCATTACAGCTGGGCGCTTCCTGCAGGTCCTTGCCCACAGAGTGGATTGAGCCTGTCAATTTGCCGCTTTCGATCGAACCATCTGCGCGAACATTGGCGAACCAGCGGCGTTTCTTGTCGAACAGCTGTGTGCCCGGTTTGAGCAGCCCTGCTTCCACCAACGTGCCGAAGGCCACGCGCGGGGCGGAGCGCTTGTTCTGCATGGTCTGCAGCGCGCTTTCATCCAGCGGCAGTTCCTTCTCGATGCGCTTTTTTGCGACTTCGCGATAGGTGCTTTCGCGCTCGCAGCCGATCCACTCGCGGCCCAAACGCTTGGCTACAGCGCCGGTGGTGCCGGTGCCGAAGAAGGGATCGAGCACGACATCGCCCGCCTCGGTCGTCGCCAGCAGCAGGCGATAGAGCAGAGCCTCGGGCTTTTGCGTGGGATGCGCCTTGTGGCCCTTGTCATCCTTCAACCGTTCGCCACCCGAGCAGATCGGGAAGGTCCAGTCGCTGCGCATCTGCAGCTCGTCATTGAGCGTCTTCATCGCGCGATAGTTGAACTGGTACTTCGCCTTCTCGCCCATGCTCGCCCAGATCAGCGTCTCATGCGCATTGGTGAAGCGCGTGCCGCGGAAATTGGGCATGGGGTTGGTCTTTCGCCAGACGATATCGTTGAGGATCCAGAAGCCCAGGTCCTGCAGGATCGCGCCCATGCGGAAGATGTTGTGATAGGAGCCGATCACCCACAGCGCCCCATCGGGCTTGAGGATGCGGCGCGCTTCGGTCAGCCAGTCGCGGGTGAACTTGTCGTAGATCGCAAAGCTGTCGAACTGGTCCCAGTGATCGGTCACGGCATCGACGTGGCTGCCATCGGGGCGATTGAGATCGCCGCCGAGCTGGAGGTTGTAGGGCGGGTCGGCAAAGACGAGATCGATGCAATTGTCGGGCAGCTTGCGCATTTCCTCCACGCAGTCGCCCGCCAGGATACGGCCCAGCGGCAGATCCTCCTTGCGGACCGCAGGAGCGCGTTTGGACACAGCCTTCTTTGGGGCGGCAGGTGCCGCGCGCAGTTTCGTCAATTCACCCATAATCACTTTGCCCCCTGAGTTATCCACAGGGTGAGTCCTGCTCAGTCCAAGGTCAAGCAGCAATTCTGCCGCGCGGGCAGTTTACCCGAATATGGTTAACGCGGAACGAAAAGAGTCCGACACAAGATGTTGAGTCTCATGACTCTTTGCAGACTCGATATGATGGGGTGTGGCCGTGAGGACTCTATCGCGCTTCGAATTGACTTGTTCGCATGCCAGCTTTGACGCAATCTCTGCTGTGTTAAGCATCGGGGGAACTCACCATGGCATTGAAGGTAATCGGCGCAGGGCTTGGTCGTACGGCTACCTTCACGATGAAATTCGCGCTGGAGCATCTGGGCTTCGGCCCATGCTACCACATGTCCGAAGTACTTGCCGGTGCGCGCCGCAACGTGCCGCTGTGGCTTGATGTCATTGACGGCAAACCCGATTGGGACACGATCTTTGGCGGCTTCCAGTCCACCACCGACTATCCAGCCTGCACCTATTGGCGCGAGCTGGCCGATTATTATCCGGACGCCAAGGTCCTGTTGACCACGCGCAGTGCGGAGAGCTGGTACGATTCCGTCACCGAGACGATATTTTCCGAGCGAATGAACGCCCAGACCAAGGACGGCCCCTTCGGCGCGCTGCTGAAGGGCGTGGCCTTCGACCATTTCGAAAATCGGCTGGATGATAGGGAATTTATGCTCGACTGGTTCGAAAAGCGGAACCGGGAAGTGATCGACAGCCTGCCGCCCGAACGCCTGCTGGTGTTCCACCCCAAGCAAGGCTGGGAACCGCTGTGCGAATTCCTGGATGTGCCTGTTCCCGAGGGTCCCCTGCCGCGCGTGAACAGCCGCGACGAGCTTGGGTCCGCCTCCGACGAACAAGGGGGACTACCTTCCGATCCCGAGGTGCTGGAGAAGTTTGCTCGCAACTATATCGACGAGCTGAAAGACAAGGCGCTCGGCGGGTTGTCCCCGCTATAGCTCCATCTCCAATTGCGCGACCGGCGCAAAGCTGCGGCGGTGCAATGGCGTGGGACCGTGACGGCGCAGCGCTTCCATATGCTCTTTCGAGCCATAGCCCTTGTTTCGTTCCCACCCGTATTGCGGGAAGCGATCCGCTGCCTCTACCATCAGGCGATCACGGTATTCTTTCGCCAGGATCGATGCTGCGCCGATCGCGGGCTCCTTGCCATCGCCACCGACAATGGGCCGTGCGGGCCAGCGCCAGTCTGGCTGGCGGCCCTCGGGTGTCAGGTTGCCGTCGATCAGCGTCTCGCCGACTTCAGCGTGCACAGTTTCGCACAGGAGTTCAACAGCGCGCGTCATCGCAAGCATGGTCGCCGCGAAGATATTGATCCGGTCGATTTCCTCCACGCCCACCACGCCAATGCCGAAGGCGCAGCTTGCGCGTATTTCACCTTCCAGCCGCGCCCTGGTGTTGGCTGTCAGCTTCTTGGAATCGCCCAGCCCTGCAGGAGGTGGCTTGCATAGAAGCACCGCAGCCGCCACAACCGGCCCCGCCAATGGCCCGCGACCTGCTTCATCCACCCCGGCAACGAGGGCGGAAGGCGCAAGACGGGCTGCAAAATCGCGAGATGGAGTACCTGACAGCATGCGTAACCTGTTCCTTGCAGCCACATTATTCCCTGCCACCATTGCCCTCGCAAGCTGCGGCGCCACCGCAGCGGGGGATAGTGCCATTCTCGATCCCGTTGCGGGTACACCGGTTGAGCTGGAAGATGGCTCCCCCTTTTCCGCGCAAGCCTATCTCGACCTCAATGAAGGCTGGGCCGTGGCGGTGGAGCCGGACACGGGCAATCTTTTCATCACCGAAAAGGGCGGCACGGCGAAATATTTCCAGCCTGCCACCGGTACTGTGCTTGATATCACCGGCCTGCCCGAAGTCGCTTATGGCGGACAGGGCGGCCTGGGCGATGTCGCCTTTGCGCCCGATTATGCGGAGAGCGGCACGGTTTATCTGACCTGGGCCAAGGCGGATGAAGGCAATGCCCGCCGCGCTGCCGCCGGCAAGGGCACCTTGTCCTGCGACGAGGCTGCCTGCGCGATCAGCGATTTCACGCAGATCTGGCAGCAGGAACCCGCGATCGAAAGCTTCGGCCATTTCAGCCACAGGCTCGCTTTTGCGCCCGACGGGCAGCACCTGTTCATTTCCAGCGGCGACCGCATGCAGCAGACACCCGCGCAGGACACCACCAACAATCTGGGCAGCATCGTGCGCCTCAACCTTGATGGCACGCCCGCAGCAGGCAATCCGTTCGAGGGCGAGGAGAGCCCTACCAACCAGATCTGGTCCTATGGCCAGCGCAACATGCTGGGCCTCGATTTCGATAATGACGGGCAGCTCTGGGCACTCGAGCATGGGCCGCGCGGGGGTGACGAGCTCAACATGGTCGAGCCAGGCAATAACTATGGCTGGCCGGTCCGTTCGAACGGCGACAATTACGATGGGCGCGATATTCCCGACCACACGGAAGACGATGGCTTTGTGAAGCCCGCCATCTTCTGGAATCCGGTCATCGCGCCGGGCGGGATGACCTTCCTCTCCGGTGACCTGTTCGCCGATTGGCAGGGGCAATTGCTGGTCGCCAATCTCGGCACGCAAAGCATCGTGCGTATCGCCACCGATGCAGCAACCGGCACCGCAACAGAGGAAGCGCGCTATGCGTTTCCCCAGCGTCTTCGCGACATTGCCGAGGCTGCAGACGGATCGCTGTGGGTAGTCGAAGACACCCCCAATGGTCGCCTCCTTCGTCTCACGCCTGCTGCTGCGGAGTAGCTGGTGAGTCCCCGCGCAGGCGGGGACCTCTTCAAGGTCGCGCTGGGCCGCCCGAGATCCCCGCCTTCGTGGGGAATCTCGACAGCGGTAACACGATAAACAATTGCATGGGCGCGCGCCGATCCCTATCGGCGCGCCTTCCATGACTGAGCATGTTGCATCGCTGATTCCTCTTTCGGGCGTCGATCCCGAAATGGTCGAGCAATTGCTCGATCGCGCCTTCGGGCCCGATCGCCAATCGCGCACGGCCTACAAGGTACGTGAGGGCACGGAATACCTTCCCGCGCTCAGCTTTGCCGTGCTGGATGAGGACGATCTGCTCGTGGGCACGATCCAGGCATGGCCCGTCGCTCTCACCGATCCGCAAGGCCGCCCGCATCCCATGTTGATGATCGGTCCCGTCGCCGTTCTGCCCGAACGGCATGGCGAAGGCTTTGGCAAGGCGCTGCTCGCCGCACAGGCCGCCGCGATGGACCCAGAGGCCGCTCTGCCGCAGGTGATGATCGGCGACGAACCCTATTATGGCCGCTTCGGCTTCACTGCCGCTTACACGGGCGGATGGACGCTACCCGGCCCATACGACCCCGCCCGCCTGCTCGTTCGTGCGGCAAATCCTGCCGTTTTGCCCCGTAAGGGTATGCTCGGCCCTTGGAAGAACTGAGCCAAGCTGGCATCTGATGCGTCATGCTGTTTGACGCCTTTTCCCTTCCTCGACAATGAGCGCGCTGTTCGACCGCGTCAGCGCGCTCTTCGCCGAGTCTGCGCATGTCGGCACCAAGGGGCTGCACGATGATTCCCGCTTCATACCCGAGAGGCGGCGGGCTGCAGCGGTTTTGATCGCGGTGACAGAGCGCGCCGAACCCGGCGTGATCCTCACCCAACGGCCCCAGACCATGCCCAGCCATCCCGGGCAAGTCGCTTTCCCCGGTGGCAAGCTTGAAGTCGGTGAAACTGCGGTGCAGGCAGCGCTGCGCGAAGCCGATGAGGAACTGTCCATCGCACCCCGCGATGTACGCGTAGTGGGCGAGGCGGCAGGTTTTCCCACCGGCTCCGGCTATGACCTGACACCCGTCCTTGGCGGGATCCCGCCGGCCCTTCCCATCCGTCCCGACCCGCGTGAGGTGGATGACTGGTTCGAGGCACCACTGCGTTTCGTGCTCGATCCCGCCAATCATGAGCAGAAGGTCGGCCTGTTCCGCGGCATCGAGCGGCCCTATGTGGAGATCAACTGGCAAGGGCACCGGATCTGGGGCATTACCGCCGGCATATTGAGCAATCTTTCGCACCGCATCGCATGGCAGGACCTGGTGAAATGAGCACGCTGCCCCAGGCAGAATGGACACAACGCGCCGATCTGGCCGAGCTTGTGGCAGCGCTTGGCGCCGGCACGATCCGCTGGGTCGGCGGCGCAGTGCGCGATACCTTGCTGGGCCACGAAGTCGCCGATGTCGATGCCGCGACCACGCATCATCCCGAAAAGGTCATCGCACTGTGCAATGCCGCTGGTATCCGCACCGTACCCACCGGGATCGATCACGGTACCGTCACCGCGCTGCGACCGGGCGGCAATGTCGAGATCACCACGCTGCGGCATGACGTCTCGACCGATGGCCGCCGCGCCACCGTGGCCTTTGCCGAGGAGTGGCAGGACGATGCCGCGCGGCGCGATTTCACCATCAATGCGCTCTATGTCGATCCCGAAACACTGGACATCTTCGACTATTTCGGCGGCGAGCAGGACCTCAAGGACCGCCGCGTGCGCTTTATCGGCGATGCCCGTCAGCGCATCCGCGAGGATCATTTGCGTATCCTGCGCTATTTCCGATTCCAGGCGCGCTTTGGCACCGTGGTGGATCAGGAATCCGAAGACGCCTGCCGGGATCTTGCCGAAACGCTCAAGGGCATCAGCCGCGAACGCGTGGCAATGGAATTGCTGAGCCTGCTTGCCCTGCCCGATCCGCGAACCACCGTGGCACGTATGTGCGAATTGGGCATATTGCAGGTCGTCTTGCCCGAATC
>CAJXLD010000170.1 GCA_913055595.1 uncultured Altererythrobacter sp. | reverse complement strand
TGGCGATCACCACGGGTTGGTAGGAAGCTACGGGCGCGGCGGCTTCAGGCAAAGCGATGCCGAGTTCGGCAAGGCGGGTTTCAATGCTCATCATGGCTCTCCATGCAGTGTCTCCAGCAGCCAGGGCAAGGCCTCGCGCCAATTGTCGATTCGCGCATCCGCATGTCCTGCCTCATGCGCGCAAGGAATATGCGGCGCAATCGCGGGTTCACCGCAGAAATGCAGCCGATTGATGTGCGGAACCTCTGCCGCCGCCGAGGCATGGTGCTGCGCAATATCGTCGATGAATACCGCGCGGCTCGGCTGGAACTCGGTGATAATGCGACTGACCGCTCCGCCCTTGGGGCCCTGGTTGGTATAGACAGGTGCGGCGATGCCAAGATCGCGCAATTGGTTGGTGCGCGCCTCGTTGCGCTTGTCGACGAGGTTGGTCAGCACCACGACATCGGCTTCGCGCTGCAATTCGGCAATTGCGTTGATCGAGCCCTCTATAGGCGTCTGCCGTCCCATCTCGGTATCGAAAAAGCCGCCGAGAAGCTCCCAGACCTGCTCCTCGCTCATCGCCTTATCCGAACCGCGACGGCGCATGGCCTGCAGGAACACATTGCCTTCCAGCGCAAAGTCGACATCGTGCTCCTCGTCCAGCCAGTCGCGAAAATGGCGGACCATATGCAGCAGCACTTCATCGCAATCGGTTATGACCAAAGGCCTGCTCGTCACGCCAAAGCCTCCTTCGCCGCAGCCAATTGCGCCGGGTCGATATCCAGAGCCTCGGCCGCACCCATCAGGTCCGGCTCATGCGCGCAAAGGAATTCCAGTATCGCACGATGCGTGCTCGCCTCGCCCAGTGCCGCGCGCAATCCGTCGGGCGTCAGCCCGGTCAGATCGAGGAAACGCTGGGCGCGTTCTTCCTTTGCAAGCACCCAGCCGAGAGCGGCCAGCGCCAGCTGCGACGGGTCCCTTCGATCTGTGGATGGCTTGTGGATAATTGTCATTTACCAAGTCTTGCGATATTCATTCATTTCAGAACTTCCGTGGGGCACGGAAGAACACGGGGGTCCAATGACCAAACGCATTCTGGTTGTCGAGGACAACGATCTCAACCGGAAACTTTTTTGTGACGTGTTGTCAGCTGGCGGCTTCGCTGTTGAGCCGGTTGCCGACGGCAATCAGGCGCTGGAGGCAGCGCGCGGTTTCCTTCCCAATCTGGTGGTGATGGATATCCAGCTCCAGGATGTCTCCGGTCTCGATCTGATTGCCAGCATGAAAGAAGATGCCGAATTGAGCGAGGTCCCCGTTCTTGCCGTCACAGCCTATGCGGGCAAGGGCGATGAAGAACGCATTCGTGAGATTGGCGCCGAAGGCTACCTCTCGAAGCCGGTGTCGATCGGCCCATTTATGGCAGCGGTAAACGGGCTGGTCGGTAACTGACGTCAGCGCTCAATAGGTCGCGGCCAGTTCCACCACGAATGCCAACAGCGTCACGAACAGCCCGACAACAAAGATCCGATAGGCGTAAGAGAGATAGCGGTACTTGCGCCGCTGCAGGACCTGCCCATTCTGGTAGATGTCGTGCAGCATCATACGGAAGACCTGATCGTCTTCGTGCAATTGCGCCAGCACATCCTGCATCCACTGCTCCTCATCCAGTTCGCTGAAGTGACCGAAAAACATGAGATTGGGCCGCATGCCCTCATGCGGCTTGCTCACCGAAGGTATGACTGCAAGCACCGCGCTGAGTGAGCTGAGAAAGGCAAACACCGCCAGGATCGCCAGCGAATAGGGCAAGTCGCCGGCCAGCGAACGGCTGACCGCTATGGAGAATACCAGGAATGTCGCGCCCATCAGGATCGATGCCTTTTGGTCCGCCATTTGCGACAGCTTCAGGCTATTGACCTGCACGGTGCGCAGCATCTGCACGGCTTGCGGGGTATATTCGGTGCTCGACTTGTCCGTATCGCTCGGCAAGGCGTTTCGGGCTGGCGGCTCGGTCATACTGTCCCCAGTCTGCATCAATTCTTTCGCTCGAAAGGATTGCCAGCGGCGGCAGTGCTTGACAAGCTGTGCAAAGAGCCGCTTTTCCGCCGCAATGTCTTGGCAGCACGTCGCCGCCACAATTGAAGAATGGAACATCCCGCATGGATCGCGCCGAAGTTGACGCCACAATCCGCACATTGATCGAACCCTTCAACAAGAAGGGCATCGATATAGCCGATGGCACCACATTTGCCGGTGACCTGGAATTCGACAGCCTGACGGTGATGGATTTCGTCGCCGCGATCGAGGACGAATTCGATATCATCATCTCGATGAACCAGCAGGCCGAGATCGAAAACTACGGCCAACTGGTGGATGCCGTTTCCAAACTTCAGGGCGAGTAAGCGCGACATGAGCGAGAGCCGCGACCTTTTTTCCAAATTCGACGATATCATCCAGACGCGCGAGAATCTGCTTGCCAGCGGGGTGGAGGATCCCTTTTCGCTGGTGATGGAAAAGGTGCTCTCGCCCACCCGCGCGATCTGCAACGGGCGCGACACGATCCTGCTCGGCACCTACAATTACATGGGCATGACCTTCGATCCCGACGTGATCGAGGCGGGCAAGCAGGCGCTGGACAATTTCGGTTCCGGCACCACCGGCAGCCGGGTCCTGAATGGGACCTATCAGGGCCACAAGGAATGCGAAGAAGCGCTGAAGGAATTTTACGCCATGGATCATGCCATGGTGTTTTCGACCGGCTACCAGGCCAATCTCGGAATCATATCCACCATCGCCGGCAAGGAAGATTACATCGTTCTCGATATCGATAGCCACGCCAGCATCTGGGATGGCTGCTCGCTGGGCAATGCGCAGATCGTGCCGTTCAAGCACAATGATATCGAGGCTTTGGAAAAGCGCCTGCGACGTATTCCGGAAGGGGCCGGGAAACTGGTTGTCCTCGAGGGCGTCTACTCGATGCTGGGCGATATCGCCCCTCTGAAGGAGATGATCGCCGTCTCCAAGAAATACGGCGCCATGGTGCTGGTGGACGAGGCGCATTCGATGGGCTTCATCGGTGAACATGGCCGCGGCGTGGCCGAGGCGCAGGGCGTGCTGGACGATGTCGATTTCGTCATCGGCACCTTTTCCAAGTCGGTCGGTACCGTGGGCGGATTCTGCGTGTCCAACCATCCCAAGTTCGAAATCATGCGCCTGGTGTGCCGTCCCTATGTATTCACCGCTTCACTGCCGCCGAGCGTGGTGGCCACGGCGGCGACCTCGATCCGCAAGCTGATGCACGGTTCCAACAAGCGCGCGCATCTGTGGGAGAATTCCAAGCGCCTCCATTCGGGCCTGACAGATATGGGCTTCACTCTTGGGACCGAAGAGCCGCAGAGTGCGATCGTGGCGGTGATCATGCCCGATCTCGAAAAGGGCGCGGCCATGTGGGAAGCGCTGCTGAAGGAAGGGCTCTACGTCAATCTCGCGCGCCCGCCGGCAACGCCCGCGAATATGACGCTGCTGCGCTGCTCGCTCTGTGCCGAGCATAGCTCCGAAGAGGTCGAAACCATCCTCGGCATGTTCGAACGCGCCGGAAAGGCTGTGGGGATTATCTAGGCCGGGCTCCTGCCAATCAGCAAACGCGCGCACCCCACCGCGAGCAGCATCCCAGCCAGCTGCGCAGCGATAAAGGCAGGCACGTCGGCGGGAGCGATTCCGGCGAAAGTGTCCGACATGCTGCGCACCAGCGTAATCGCGGGATTGGCGAAGCTGGTGGATGAGGTGAACCAGTAGGCCGCGCTGATATAGAGCGCGACCACCGCGGGGACCACGCCCGGCCTGTGTCGCAGTAGGGTGAGGATCGCCAGGACCAGCCCAAAGGTCGCTACCAGTTCCCCGGTCCATTGCCCGATGCCAGCGCGCGGCTTGGTGGAAAATTGCAGGATTTCGAGATCAAACATCAGGTGCACGGCAAAGGCGCCCAGCATGCCAGCGGCGATTTGTGTCACGATGTAGGGCAACACGTCGCGCCAGGCGAATTCTCGGCGCAGGGCGAAGGCGAGCGTCACCGCCGGATTGAAATGCGCGCCGGACACCGGCCCGAACATCTCGATGATGACATACAGGATCGCGCCCGTTGCGGCGGTATTGGCGAGCAGTGCCAATGCGACGTTACCGCCTGCCAGATTCTCCGCCATCACGCCCGAGCCCAGGACGCCGGCGAAGAGGAAGAAGCTGCCCAGCGCTTCTCCCAATAGACGGCGCGGCAAAGTGTTCTCACCCATGCGTCGTGCCCTCGGCTTCCTTGCCGATGCGGGTCAAGGCATCGCGCCACTCTTTCGACTCCAGCGCATTCTCGTCGAGTTGCAGCATGTTTTCGACGCGGCGAGTAAGCCTGTCATAGGCGATCTCGAATCCGCTCATTTCGCCGTCGATGTGGTTGCCATCAGCATCCACTCTTGCGGGATCCGGTATGCCCCAATGTGCTTGGACCGGATGGCCCGGAAAGATCGGGCAACTCTCGCCCTTGGCATTATTGCACACGGTGATCACCGCGTGCACGGTCGGCGCGGCGGGCGCGGTGAACTCATTCCAGCTCTTGGATCGCATGGCTGAGATATCGTGACCTTTCGCTGCGAGGAGTTCGAGCGCGAGCGGATTGGGAACACCGCGCGGCTTGCTGCCGGCGGAGAAGGCGCAAAAGCGGCCCTCTCCCAGCCGCGCCAAAATGGCTTCGGCAAGGATGGATCGCGCCGAGTTGGCCGTACACAGGAAGAGGACGTTCTTCATGGTTCTTGCCGCCCCGCTGCCCGCTCAATGTTACAATTGTGTGATACTTGTGACATTGGCGCAGCGATCGTCGCTTGCATCATCGCCGCCATCCACCTGCGTCAGGACCAGGAAGCCGCCCACCACCAGCACTACGAACAGCGCCGAGAGCCAGCCGAGATACTTGTCGACGAAGCTCTTGATCGGCGCGCCGAAGACCTGGAACAGCACGCCCACGAAAATGAAGATCGCGCCCCTGCCGCCAATGCTGGCGAGCACGAAGGTGGGGAAGTTCATCGATATGAACCCCGCCGTGATCGTCAGCAGCTTGAAGGGGATCGGCGTGGTCCCCGCGATCATGATCGCCTGCCAGTCATATTCGCGCAGGTAACAGGCGGCGACGGGAAATGATTCGGTCAGGCCCAGCGCGCCGATCAGCCACTCACCGATCGCCTCGTAGAAGAAATAGCCGATCGCATAGCCGAACATCCCGCCGAGCACGGAGAAGGCGGTACAGATGAAGGCGAAGCGTAAGGCCTTTTTCGGCTCGGCCAGGCACATCAGGCCGAGCAGCGGATGCGGCGGGATGGGGAAGAAGCTCGATTCGACAAAGGCGAAGAAGGCCAGCCAACGCTCCGCATGCGGATGCGCTGCCTTTTCCATCGTCCAATCGTAGAGCGCACGAATCCAGCGCATAGAAGCTCCCATCCCTCGGATTTGCGGCAGTTAAGCGAGCCGGATGAACCATGCAAGCCGAATGAAATAACCTATATGGCACTTTTCTATTGACATTGTAACGCTATATGGTTAGACAACAGGAACATCGTGATAGAGCGAGTCGAAAAGGGCGGTCCCGGAGAACGGGTGCCGCCCATTTTCGTGCCCGCAGCGCGCTACCGACGAAACGAAGGATTCATGGCAAGAAAGAACTGGCGCGACATCTTCATCAACGAACTGGCTGAGACTTCCAATGTGAAGGCAGCCGCCACGGCCGCGAATGTGAGCCAGGCCACGGTCTACAAGAACCGGCGCAACGATCCCGACTTTGCCGCACGCTGGTATGCGGCGCTGGCCGAAGGCTACGACAACCTCGAAATGGAACTTCTCGGGCGCCTGCGCGAAGGCCGGCTGGAGGACATCGACGAGCAAGGCAACAAGCGCAAGTTCGATATCGGCACGGCCTTCCGCTGCCTGATCGCCCACCGCGAGAACGTGGGGCGCGAAAAGGGGCGTAAGACGCTGGCAGACGAGGTTGCCACGATGAAGGCAATCAACGACAAGATCGA
>CAJXLD010000169.1 GCA_913055595.1 uncultured Altererythrobacter sp. | reverse complement strand
CCGTGGAACTTCCCGCTGACCATGACCCCCCGCAAGGCCGCGCCTGCCATCGCCGTGGGTTGCGCCATGATCATGAAGCCTTCCGAAGCCACGCCGCTTTCCGCGCTCGCGCTTGAATATCTGGCGCGCGAGGCGGGCATTCCGGCAGACCTCTTCCGCATCCTGCCGAGCGACGACGCCAAGGGCATGGGCGAGGTCTTCTGTACACATCCCACGATCCGCAAGATCAGCTTCACCGGCTCCACAGCCATCGGCAAGCTGCTGCTTACACAGGCGGGCAGCACGGTAAAGCGCGCGAGCATGGAACTAGGCGGCAATGCGCCCTTTATCGTATTCGAGGATGCGGACATGGATGCCGCCGTCGATGGCGCGATGGCGGCCAAGTTCCGCAATGCCGGCCAGGCTTGCATCGGCGCCAACCGCATGCTGATCCAAAGCAAGGTGCATGACGAATTCGTCGAGCGTTTCAGCAAGCGTGTGTGCGAGCTGAAAGTCGGCATTGGCACCGATCTTGACAGCCAGATCGGACCGCTGATCACCGAAAAATCGCTGCAGAAGGTTCAATCGCTGGTCGACAGTGCCTTGGCGCAAGGTGCCACGCTCGCCTGCGGGGGCAGCCGCCACAATGCGGGGACGCAGTTCTATACGCCCACCGTGCTCACCGGGGTGACCCAGGACATGGACATCGCACAGCAGGAAATCTTCGGCCCCGTGGCTTCGGTCATGTCCTTTGCCGACGAGGAAGAGGCGATCAGCATCGCCAACAACACCAATTACGGCCTCGCATCCTATTTCTACACCCGCGATGTCGGCCGCGCCGCGCGCGTGTTCAACGCGCTCGAATATGGCATGGTCGCCTTGAACGAAGGCCTGCTCGGCACCGAAGTCGCGCCCTTTGGCGGGATCAAGGAATCGGGCCTTGGCCGCGAAGGTGCGCATCAAGGCATGGATGAATACCTCGAACTCAAATACCGCCTGCTGGGCGGCCTGACGGCCTGATCGGAGCGCGCACGGGCATGGAGCTCGAGATCGAGATCGAGGAGCCTTGGCCCGGCGAGGATTGGCAGGCACTGGCGGCACGCGTTACCGCGGCGGCTGCGCGACAAGTGCCCGAACTGGCGAACGAGCGACTCGTCACCAGCCTGCTCTTTACCTCGGACGAGGAAGTCCATGCGCTCAATCGCGATTGGCGCGAGCGCGACAAGCCGACAAATGTCCTTTCGTTCCCCATGCTGGAACGCGGCCAGCTACTTGAGTTGGGCGCGGACGGCCCGCCCGAAATGTTCGGCGATATCGCCCTCGCCCATGAAACATGCGCACGCGAAGCGGCCGAAAGGGGCGTGTCGCTGCAGGATCATGCCGCCCATTTGATCCTCCACGGATTGCTCCATCTGGCCGGTTACGATCATGAAATTTCCGATGCTGATGCGGAAAAGATGGAGGAAGTTGAAGTAAAGGTGCTTGCACTATTGGGAATAGCGGACCCATATGGGGATCGAGACGCTTAACAGGAGCAGGCAACAGGGCGATGCCCGAGCATAGCAGGAACGGCGAATCCCAATCGGGAGACGCGGACAGTAGCGGCGGATTGTGGAACGCAATCCGCTCACTTTTCGAGGAAGACAACGGACCTTCGCTGCGCGAGCAGCTTGAGGATGCCATTGACGAGCATGAGGATGAGCAATCCTCTGGCACGAATGGTGAGGAACGTGCGGAGGGCGACCTTTCCGCCGTCGAAGTGACCATGCTGCGCAATTTGCTGCATTTCAGCGAGCACGATGCCGATGACGTGGCGATCCCGCGCGGCGAGATCATTGCGGTTGATGCCTCGGCCAGCTGGGACGAACTCGTCGCCCTATTCGCCGAACACGGCCATTCGCGCGTACCCGTCTATCGCGACCAGCTCGACGATGTGATCGGCATGATACACATCAAGGATGTCTTTGCTTTCCTTGCTGAAGGCAAGACACCGCCCGGAGACTGGACTGTATTGATGCGCCAGCCGCTCTACGTGCCGCAGGCACGCGGTGCGCTGGATGTGCTGGCAGACATGCGCACGCATCGCACCCACCTGGCCATCGTGCTGGACGAGTTTTCCGGTACCGACGGCATCATCACCATCGAGGATCTGGTCGAAGAGATCGTCGGCGAGATCGAGGACGAACATGACGAGGCACCGGTGGAGCTGGTTGTCTCCATTGGCGATGGCATGTGGGATGCCGATGCCCGGGCCGAACTGGACGACGTTGCCGAAACCATCGGCGATGGACGCATTGCCGAAGTGGAAGAAGCTGTCGACACATTGGGCGGGCTTGCCTTTGTTCTGGCCGAACAGGTGCCGCAGCCTGGCGCGGTGCTGATTCACCCCAGTGGGTGGCGCATAGAAGTCACAGATGGAGATGAAACGCACGTCACCCGGCTGCGACTTCATGAACCCCAGCCGGAGGAAGAAGAAACCGGCGACGGATAGCACGGCACTTTTCCGCGATTTCGACAAAATACCCGCTCGACAGATGTTGCAAATTTCGAAACAAAGGCGCCGATGCGTCGTCTGCCCCCTCTGCGTGCCCTGGAAGCCTTTGTACGAGTCGTCCGTCTCGGCTCGGCGCGGTCGGCTGCGCACGAGCTGGGACTAAGCCCCTCCGCGCTTTCGCGGCGGATCACCAACCTCGAAGAATTTACAGGTCGGAAGCTCTTTTCGCGCTCGGGCCAGACCATGAAGCTGACCGATGAGGGGCGCACCTTCTACGATGCCGTAGCGCCGCATCTGGAGGCACTCGCCGCTGCGGTCGAATCGCAGAGCGAAAACCTGCAGCTCATGCGGCTGCGCCTCGGCGTCATGCCGCTGTTCGGATCGCAGCGGCTCTTTCCCAAGCTTCCTGAATTGCGTCGGCTGCATCCGCGGCTGCACCTCGATATCGATACCGGCCCGCACCTGATTGATCGCGTAGGCGATACGCTGGACGCCGCAATCACGCTGACAACCGAGCCCGACCCATCCTTCCATTCGCTCAAGTTCGGGCAGAACACGATACATGCAATCTGCAACAAGGAGCTGGCGGAAGAGCTGGGCCCCGAGCCCGATCAGGCGGCCTTGGAAGAGCAGACATTCCTCGTCCACACCGATATGATGCTCAGCTATGAGGCATGGAAGAAAGCGCTCGGCTTCGAGAGACTTAACCCTGCGGCCGTCGATCATTACGATTCCGGACAGCTGATACTTGAAGCGGCCGCACAGGGCCTTGGCATCGCCATCATGCATGATGACCACATGGCGAGGAACAACGACCCGCGCCTCGCCAAGCTTTTCGATGTGCAGGTGGAGAGCCCTTACAGCTACTGGTTTGTCTGTCGCCCGGCCGACCTTGAAGCCCGCCCGGTGCGGATTTTTCACGATTGGCTCGTCTCGGCCAATCTCTGAGGCTCCAGAGCCCTAGCCAGCCCGCAGGAATTGCGGCACAAGCTGCGCGTATGGATTCGACCGATAGATCCAAGGGGAGAGATATGACATTCGCCAAGACAATCCTGGCTGCCGCACTGGTTGCCGCAACGCCATTTGCCGCAGCACAACCGGCTTTGGCGCAAATGCGGGCGCTAAGCGATCCCGTGGTTCCGCATCCGGACCCGGAAAGCCTGTTCACCAGTGATGATCCCGTGCTTCACCGTAACAAGCAGGCCGCATTGCACATCCAGCGCAATCTGCTCAAATGCGGCGAGTGGTCTCGTGCCGGCGAATGGCTGACCGATGCCTATATCCAGCATAATCCGGTCGCTGCATCGGGTCTGGAAGGGGTGATCTATTACTTCACCCAGGTCGCCAATGTGCAGCCACTGGAACCCTGCCCCGCGCTGAGTGCAGAAGATGGCAATGGCGTGGTCGCGGTGATGGCAGAGGGTGATTACGTCACCATCCTGACCCGCCGCATCGTGCCCTATGTCCAGGGCGATATGAGCGACACCTACACCACCACATGGTTCGACACCTGGCGTTTCGTCGATGGCAAGGCTGACGAGCATTGGGACCCTGCTACGCTACCGGGAACGCCAGCGCCAGCACCTGAGGCCGCTGCGGAAGCAGCTATGACGCCAGAACAGGTCGCCCAGCGTGTGGCCGACGATAACGCCCTGCATGAACTGATGTGGAAATATGACCGCGCGCTCGATCGGTTCCAGCCCGATGCCTATGCCGCGCTTTTCACCGAAGACGGATCGTTCCTCGGCACTAGCGGCAGGGACAATCTGCGCGACATGATCGCGGCATTCGCCGATGCAGAGGGCGGTCCGCCGAACATGCAGCACGCCTCCACCAATCACTGGATTGAATATACCGGCCCGGACAGCGCCAAGATCCATTACTACTGGCAGACTTATGCGTTGGGCGGCGAAGGCACTCCACCCTCGCTTATCGCAGCTGGCAATGGCGTGGACGACGTCGTGCGCCAGGACGGCCAGTGGCTGTTCCAGACACGCAATGTCACGCCTACGGTAGAGGAAGAATAAGCCTAGATCAGCTCAGGTTGGAACCAGCCTAGCGACGAAAGAAGCGCGAGATGTCGAACCAGACGTCTCGCGTTTCTTGCGTCTGGGGGTCGATGGCGTCGATCAGGTCAAAAGGATGGCCGTCGATCACATGCAGTTCCCGCCCCTGGCTTTCGAGCCCCAGCAGGCGCAACACTTCATATTCCTGCGCCACGCTTTTGACGACATAGGCGTCGTCCGGCCCCGTGCCATTGGCACTGGCGACCACCGTGGGGGCGTCCGGAGGCAGCGCGCAGGCGGAAAGCCCCGCCACCGCCCCCAGCAAAGCTACGCCGATCAAACGGCGCGGCAGGATCAAGCCACGGTCGCTTTCACGATCTTGCCCGGTTCTGCAGGTGGCTCGCCCGTAGGCAGCGCGTCGACCAGTTCCATGCCGCTCTCGACCTCGCCCCAGACAGTGTACTGACGATCGAGGAAGCGGGCATCGTCGAAGCAGATGAAGAACTGCGAGTTGGCGCTGTCCGGCACGGCGGTGCGCGCCATGGAACAGACGCCGCGCACATGCGGCGCATCGTTGAATTCGGCCTTCAGGTCGGGCTTGCCGGAACCGCCCATACCAGTACCCGTCGGGTCGCCGCCCTGTGCCATGAAGCCGGGGATCACGCGGTGAAAAACCACGCCATCGTAAAAGCCTTCCCCGACCAGTTCCTTGATCCGCTCCACGTGGCCCGGCGCGAGGTCCGGGCGCAGCTTGATCACGACGTCTCCGCCTTCCCCGTTGCCGGTATCGAGGGTGAAGGTCAGTTTCTCGTCGGCCATGCCATATTCTCCTGTAATTGGTATGATGCCCGTATAGGCGCAATGGTGGCAAAGTCACCCGCCCGCTTGCTTTTACTGGTGGCTGCATTAGGCCTCCATGCATGGCCGAGCAGGATCTTGAAGAACTCGAAGCAGATGACGCCGCCCGCGAGGATGGCGCCGAGTTCGATGAGGATGACCGGCTGAAGCCCGAATTCGTCGACTCGGTGCGCGAAGCGCTGGAAGAGGAAGACGAAGGGCGCGCGTACGACCTGGTGGAGCCGCTCCACCCTGCTGACGTCGCCGACCTTCTCGAACTGCTCCAACCGGAGGAGAGGCGCGATCTGGCCTCTGCCATTTCGGACCTGATGACCGGTGAAGTCATCTCCGAACTCAATGATTATGTGCGCGAGGACATGGTCGAGGCGCTGCCGGCCGCTGCCGTCGCCGAAATCGCCGAACAGCTGGAGACCGATGACGCCGTCCAGCTGATCGAGGATCTCGACGAGCCCGACCAACAGGCCATCCTGGCCGAGATGGACGCCGAAGAGCGCGCCGTTATCGAAAGCGCGCTGTCCTATCCCGAAGAGACTGCCGGCCGCCTGATGCAGCGCGAACTGGTCGCCGTGCCTGAAAACATGACGGTCGGCGACCTGATCGATTATTTGCGCGACAATGACGACATGACCACCGAGTTCTGGGAGGTCTTCATCGTCGATCACCGGCACCATCCGGTGGGCACGTGCCAACTGAGCTGGAT
>CAJXLD010000168.1 GCA_913055595.1 uncultured Altererythrobacter sp. | reverse complement strand
CCCGAGCAGGACGACCTCTTCACCATTGGCGTGGTGGCGCAGGTGCTGCAGATGCTGAAACTGCCCGACGGCACCGTGCGGGTGCTGGTGGAAGGCACCGCGCGCGCCGAATTGCAGGAATTGCGCGAGACCGAAGGCTATGTGCTGGCGCAGACCCGGCTGATGGAAGAGGAAGAGGTGTCGGGTGCGGAAGTCTCCGCCATGATGCGCTCTGCGCTCGACCAGTTTGCCGACTATGCCAAGCACAACAAGAAGCTGCCCGAGGATATCGAGAGCGAACTGGCGCAGATCGAGGAAGCCGGGCGGCTGGCCGATGCCATTGCCGGCAGCCTGACTGCCAAGGTCGATACCAAGCAGCAATTGCTCGCCGAAACCGACGCCATCAAGCGGCTGGAAATGGTCTTTTCCGTGATGGAGGGCGAGCTTTCCGTGCTGCAGGTCGAACGCAAGATCCGCGGCCGCGTGAAGCGCCAGATGGAGAAGACCCAGCGCGAATATTACCTCAACGAGCAGTTGAAGGCGATCCAGAGCGAACTCGGCGGCAGCGATGATGGCGAAGGCGACGAGCTTGGCGAGTTGGCCAGGAAGATCAACGAGCTCAAGTTGTCCAAGGAAGCCAAGAGCAAGGCCGAGAGCGAGCTCAAGAAGCTCAAGAGCATGCAGCCGATGAGCGCCGAGGCGACCGTCGTGCGCAACTATCTCGACGTGCTTCTGGGCCTGCCCTGGGGCAAGAAGAGCCGCCTGAAGAAGAACATCGCCAAGGCGCAGGAAGTGCTCGACGCCGATCACTATGCGCTCGACAAGGTGAAGGACCGGATCATCGAGTACCTCGCCGTGCAGGCGCGCACCAACAAGCTCAAAGGGCCGATCCTGTGTCTCGTGGGTCCGCCCGGCGTGGGCAAGACCTCGCTCGGCAAATCGATTGCCAAGGCGACCGGGCGCGAGTTCATCCGTCAATCATTGGGTGGCGTGCGTGATGAGGCCGAAATTCGTGGCCACCGCCGCACCTATATCGGCTCAATGCCCGGCAAGATCGTGTCCAACCTGAAGAAGGCAGGCACGAGCAATCCTTTGTTCCTGCTCGACGAGATCGACAAGCTGGGGCAGGACTTCCGCGGCGATCCGGCATCGGCGCTGCTGGAGGTGTTGGACCCTGAACAGAA
The DNA here is from genome assembly GCA_913055595.1 of uncultured Altererythrobacter sp. GTDB lineage: Bacteria > Pseudomonadota > Alphaproteobacteria > Sphingomonadales > Sphingomonadaceae > Alteraurantiacibacter. Next base: position 4,909 of record CAJXLD010000168.1, on the reverse strand, counting down.
TTCGAAGTTCCAGGACCACTATTTGGAGCTGGATATCGACCTGTCGGATGTGATGTTCGTCTGCACGGCGAACAGCCTCAACCTGCCGCAGCCCTTGCTGGACCGCATGGAGATCATCCGGCTCGAGGGCTATACCGAAGACGAGAAGGTGGAGATTGCCCAGCGTCACTTGCTGGAAAAGCAGATCAAGGCGCACGGCCTCAAGAAGGACGAATTCACCCTGACCGAAGAGGGCCTGCGCGACCTTATCCGTTATTACACGCGAGAGGCCGGTGTGCGTACGCTCGAACGAGAGATTGCGCGTCTGTGCCGCAAGAGCCTGCGCAAGATCCTCGAAGGCGAGGCCAAGAGCGTGGAGATCACGCCGGATAACCTCGCCGATTTTGCCGGTGTGCGGAAGTTCAAGCATGGCGTTTCGGAGGAAGAGGCGCAGGTGGGTGCGGTGACGGGCCTTGCATGGACCTCCGTGGGCGGCGAATTGCTGACCATCGAAAGCGTGACCACGCCGGGCAAGGGCGAGATCAAGACCACCGGGAAGCTTGGCGAGGTGATGAATGAGAGCGTTGCCGCGGCCTTCAGCTTCGTGAAGGCGCGTGCGCCAGCCTATGGCATCAAGCCGAGCCTGATCCAGCGCAAGAACATCCATATCCACCTGCCCGAAGGCGCGGTGCCCAAGGATGGCCCCTCCGCCGGTATCGGCATGGTTACATCGATCGTCTCGGCGTTCACGGGGGTTGCCGTGCGGCCGGATATTGCGATGACGGGCGAAGTCACCCTGCGCGGGCGTGTGCTTGCGATCGGTGGCCTCAAGGAAAAGCTGCTCGCGGCTCTGCGTGGCGGGATCAAGACCGTTCTCATCCCTGAGGAGAATGAGAAGGACCTCGCCGAGATTCCAGACAATGTGAAGGAAGGGCTGGAGATCATCCCGGTGAGCCATGTCGACCAGGTGCTCGAACATGCGCTGACGGCACTGCCTGCGCCGATCGAATGGACCGAGGCGGATGACCTTGCCAGCCAGCCGCATCCCGGCAGCCCTGCACCGGGGACGACCGCGCACTGATCTAGGCGACCGGCGCGTTTTGCAGCGCAGCGACTCGCGTTCGGTCGATCAGGTTTTTGCCGGCGACGGGCGCAGTCGCTGTGTCAGCCCGGCACGAATTGCGGCGATCCGCGATAAAAAACGCACAAACCGGCACTATCGGGCGGCTTTGCCCTAGACAGCGCATGGAAAACTCGCTCAATTCGCTTGCCATCGCGCCGTCCGCTTTTTTCAGCGGATCGTCGACAACACGAGTGAGGGGGTATTCCAGAAAATGAACAAGAACGAACTGATTGGTGCCGTCGCGGAATCCAGCGGCCTCTCGCGCAACGATGCGACCAAGGCCGTGGAGGGTGTGTTCGACACGATCACCAGTACGCTTTCGAGGGGCGATGAAGTGCGTCTGGTTGGCTTCGGTACGTTCTCGGTCGCCAAGCGCAAGGCATCGACGGGTCGCAATCCGCGCACAGGTGCGCCGATGCAGATCCCGGCCTCTACGCAGCCCAAGTTCAAGGCGGGCAAAGGCCTGAAGGACGCTGTGAACTGAAGTTTTCGAATTGTGCCGCGCCCCACAGCGTGGATGAACAGGCCGCCCCGTAGAACGGGGTGGCCTTTTTCAATTTCGGGCGATGGCGCGTCTACGGTTCGAGTACAAGCAAGGCCGTCGGTGCGACTGTGTTGCCCGGTTCGATCTGCCATTCGAGGATCTGGCCACCGGGGCCGGTGCCAGGCCCTTCGTCGGTATTATTAGTGAGGATTTGCGCATCGGTAGTGATGGAGAAACTGCCGCGCATTTGCGGCATGTCGGGCACAGGTTGGCTGTCCTTGCTCTCATCAGCTGCAAGCTGTCCGAAGGCTCCCGTCATGCCGCCCATCATGGCTTGCAAGGGATTGCCGCTCTGAGACGCAAAGCCGGGAGCGCGAAGTTGCAGGCGATCATTGTCGCGTAACGTGGCTGTGACAAATGCCGTTCCCATCGGAAAGTCCTCGAAGGTTGGGAAGGTAAAATCGTGCGAGAGCGTGCTGCGCATGGAGAATGTCACATCGAATGTGCCATTGCCGATATATTCCACCCTGTCCCAGCCAGCCTGTCGTTCCAGTTCCGTAGCAAATTCTTGCGCAGCTTCGGGATCGGACAGGTCCATCCCGCCTCCCATTATGCCTTGCATCATTGCACGCTCGCGCTCTTGCTCAGCGCGTCGGCTTTCCAGTTCGCTTGTCGTGCAGGGGCGTTCTTGCAGCGTCTCTAGGTCCATGCACGGCTTGTCCATCTCCGCCTGGTCGGCCATTTCCGCCAGATCGCTCAGTGCGAGCATGAATATCTCGCCTTCGTAGATGAAGCTGAAGCTACCGTTCTTGCGAACATCCATGCGCGCTTCGAACTGACCGGGGCTCATGAAGCAGCCGCTCAGCAACATACTTGCAGCAAGGGCCATCGCGCTTGTTGCGACGAGCTTGCGGTTGAGAAACGTCATGGGTCTGTTCTCCCTGTGTTGTGTCAGCCGGGCCGTGTCGCCACGGCGTAAAGCGCGATGGCTGCCGCATTGGAGACGTTGAGGCTCTCCATCGCATCGCTGATTGGTAGCCGAGCCAGGTTATCACAATGTGTCTCCACATTGTGGCGCATGCCTTCGCCTTCGGCGCCAAATACAATAGCGACCGGGCCGGTGGGGAGGGCAGCGGAGAATTCATCTTCGGCTGCACCTGTCAGGCCGATTCGCCAGTATCCTGCATCAGCCATATCTTCCAGCGCCCGTGAAAGGTTGACCACGCGCACCCAGGGCACAATTTCCAGCGCGCCCGATGCCGATTTGGCCAGCACGCCGCCTTCTGGTGGTGCGTGGCGGTCCTGGGTCACGATAGCCTCCACATTAAAAGCTGCTGCCGAGCGCAATATGGCGCCGACATTGTGCGGGTCGGTGACCTGGTCGAGCACGATAATAGGCCGCGAAGGATCGCCGGACAGCACATCGCCCAGATGCAAATCCTCGAGAGGTTCGCATTCCAGCACCAGCCCCTGATGCGGTGCATCGCGCGCGACCAGTCGTTCCAGATCTTGCACTCCGGCAAACTCAAGCGGGAAGTCTTGCGGCAATTCACCGTCCAGCGAGGCGACGCCTTCGTGCGTTGCCCACAATTTGCGATGGGTGCGGTTCGGATTCTTCAGCGCCGCTTCAACCGCATGACGCCCCCACAATCGTACATAGCCATGGGTGCCACGTCCCGATCCACGACCGCCACGCATTCGGGCCTCACGGCCGCGCAACTTCTTCTTTTCGCCTTGTCTGGCCATCGTTCTTCCTTCTTTCAGGCGGCTCCTGCCAGCGTGGCCATTGACAGGCAAGCGCCGCTTCGCCATTGGGGCGCCTCTCGGCCGGACGGGCGCGCTCTGCACGCCCATCAATATGGCGGGATTTTCCCGCAAACCGGCATCCGGTGGACAGGTGGCCGAGTGGTTAAAGGCAGCAGACTGTAAATCTGCCCGCGCAAGCGTACGCTGGTTCGAATCCAGCCCTGTCCACCACTGCCGCCTCCTTGAAATGCGACCACAAACGTAAGCGTCAAAGCTTGTGCGTCTCGTTTGCTCGGCCTAGATGCAGGGTATGGCAGGTGAACTTAAAGATAACAGGGGTCGCGGCGAAGCCGAATGGAGTTGGCCGTCGATCCATCCCGAAGGTCGCAAATTCGGGCTCATCGGCGTCGGCATCTCGCTGGCGGTCTTGCTGCTGCTTGATTGGGAAATCGTCGGCTGGCCCTTGCTGGGCCTTTCGGCATTCGTATTTGCCTTCTTTCGCGATCCGGAACGTGTGGTTCCGCAAGGCGACAATTTGATCGTTTCGCCGGCCGACGGGCTGGTCTCGCTGATCACGCAGGTGCCTCCACCGCCGGAACTGCAGGGCGATGATGCGACCGGCCGCGGACTGGGCAGAGATCCCGTCACACGTGTGTCGATCTTCATGTCGGTCTTCGATGTGCATATCAATCGCGCGCCGGTTTCGGGCACCATCCGGCGAATCATCTATATTCCCGGGCGTTTCCTCAACGCCGATCTCGACAAGGCGAGCGAGGAGAATGAGCGGCAGCACGTCCTTATCGAGCGAAATGATGGCACGCCGATCGGCTTCACGCAGATCGCGGGTCTGGTCGCGCGGCGGATCATTCCATTTGCCAAGCCGGGGGACCTTGTGGCGGTGGGCCAGCGCATCGGACTCATCCGCTTTGGTAGCCGCGTCGATGTCTACCTGCCTGCGGGTACCGACGCGAAGGTTTTGCTTGGCCAGCGTGTAATCGCGGGCGAGACCGTTCTGGCCGAGATGGGCAAGCAGGCCCTGCTCGAGGGCGTCAGCCTGTGAGCATGGCGCCGACCGATCACGAGGACGATCTTCCCGATGAGGGAACGCCCGACTGGATCGGTCCGCGCGCCAGTGAAGACGATCCACCCGAAACGCTCGGTAAGAATAAGCCCAAGGGGCTTACGCTGCGTTCGGTCATTCCCAACGCGATCACCGCAGCTGCGCTCTGTGCCGGGCTGACGGGTATCCGCTTTGCCATCGAAGGCGACTGGGAGAAGTCGCTCCTCGCCATCGTGATTGCCGGGGTGCTCGATGGCATAGACGGGCGCATTGCGCGCCTCCTGAAAGCGCAGTCGCGTTTCGGTGCGGAGCTGGATAGCCTCGCGGATTCGCTCAGCTTCGGCATGGCGCCCGCGCTGGTGCTGTTCCTCTGGTCGCTACAGGATTTACCGCGTCTCGGATGGTTTGCCGCATTGGGTTTTGCCATTTGCTGCGCGCTGCGGTTGGCAAGGTTCAACGCGCAGATCGATACCGAAGACCAGCCGCACAAGTCGGCCGGATTCCTGACGGGCGTTCC
>CAJXLD010000167.1 GCA_913055595.1 uncultured Altererythrobacter sp. | reverse complement strand
TTTGTTGCGCGCGGCTGCGGTGCAGATACGGTACGCGGCGTAGGAGCCTGCGTGACAGGAGCGCTGACGAACTGCTTGCTGTCCTGAGTGACAGGTGCCGGTTCAACAGGAGTCTCGAAGGCTTCGGTGAAATTTGTCGTCGGCGCCTCATAGCTGTCGAGCGAAAGCTCGGGCGTGCTTTCCACGGCGGGCAGCTCTTCGCTTGCAGCGGGAGCCGCAACGGGTTCCGCCACTGCAAGCTGCGGAGCAGAGGCTGCGGCGGTCGCATCTTCTGCGGCAGCCAGTGCGCTGGCTTCTGCTGCAAGCGCTGGGCTATTCGCCAGGGCAAGCTGCACTGGCTGGCCAGCATCATAGGTGCCGGCGGGCACGCCCAGCAGGCCTGCTACGCGGTGTTCATAAGCGAGCGGGCTGGACATCTGTGCCCACTCCTGCATGCGATCGCCCACCTTGTCGGCGGGAAGGTCTTCTGCAGCCATCAGGCGCGCTTCGCGCCAACGTCCCGCCATCGCATATGCATAGGCAAGGTTCTGCCGCATCTTGACGGTGTTCTCACCGCCGCGAATGGCATTGCTCATCAAGTGGATGCCGCGTTCGGGCTGACCGGACAACGCATAGGCCAGGCCCAGATCGGCGGTGGCAATTTCGCTTTCCCAATCGGTGAGAACGGCGGCAGCATCGGAGTATTTCGCCTGTGCATTGAGTGCCAGGGCGAGGCTGAGTGCGGTGCGCGGGCTGGTATCGCCCAGCAGCATGGCATCGTTGAAGCTGGTCTGCGCAGAGGCGAAACGGCCTGCCTGAAGATACGCGTTACCAAGCGCAGCGCGACTGGAAGCGTTGCGCGGGTCTGCTGCAACGGCAGCTTCGGCCTGCTGGATGGCGCGGCTCGCCTGGCCTGCGTCATGCGACTCCACAGCTGTGTTCGCAGCGACATTGGCGGAAGGTGCGCTGCTGGCGCAGGCTGAAAGCAGTGCACCGGCCATCGCTGTGGAAACGATCAGGCCAACCTTGCGGATGCTCTTGTCTACCTTGACCATGGCTGTTCGGCCCTCCTTAGGCCTTGCTATCCTTGCGACTGACCTGAGCGGCCAGCGTTTCAATCTCGGGCATTTGCGAGAGAAATTCGTCCAGCGCCTTCGTCACGAGCTGTTGCGCGCTTTCACCGGAAACGGTGCTGGCAAGCTTGAGTTTGAGATGACGTTCATCGTCCAGACGCAACGTAAATGCGGCACGACGGCCCTGTTCTTTTGCCTTGCGGCGCGGAGCGGGCTGGTTCTGGTTCTTCGCCCCGGTAAAGGCGATCAGATTCGAATCGGCGATACGATGGACCAGCTTGGTCTGCTGGATACGAACTTCCGGTTCGGACGCGGGCGCTTCATCATGGCCCATATCGTTCCAGCCAAGGTCGTTCTGACTGTTGGCAAGTTCGTCCATGTCGGAAGCATGTCCGCGTGCGCTTGCATCGAGCTGCGCGCGCATGGCCGGCTTGGCAGTGCCCTTGCGGGCAAGCAGCAAGGGGCCGAGCGATGCGATTGGCTTGGGTTCGCTCATGGCCGTCTCCTGCATTATTGTGCGACGCGGCGGCCGAAACCGCCTTGTTGCGCGCGGTTCATGCCATTGCCCTGGGCGGCCTTGGCGCCCGGCGCGGCGAACACTGTGCGGCGGAAGTTCTTCTCCAAGCGATCGGAAATATAGTGCCAAAGGGCAGTCACTTCCTGAGCGCTGCGGCCTTCGGGATCCACTTCCATCACCGTGCGGCCATCGATCATCGAGGCGGCGAAATCGGTGCGGTGGTGGATGGTGATGGGTGCGACGGTGCCGTGCTGCGAAAGCGCAACGGCTGCCTCGGACGTAATCTTTGCCTTGGGGGTGGCGGCATTGACCACGAAGATCAGCGGCTTGCCAGCGCGTTCGCACAGGTCGACCGTTGCACCGACTGCGCGCAGATCATGCGGGCTCGGGCGGGTCGGGACGACCATCAGCTCGGCCACGGAAATCACCGACTGGATGGCCATGGTGATTGCCGGCGGCGTGTCGATCACTGCGAGCTTGAAGCCCTGCTGGCGCAGGATTGCAAGGTCGTTCGCAAGTCGGGCCACTGTGGTCTGGGCGAAAGCAGGAAACTCCGCTTCACGCTCGTTCCACCAATCAGCCAACGAACCTTGCGGATCGATATCGATCAGAACGACTGGACCTGCCCCGGCGCGTTGCGCCTGCACAGCAAGGTGTCCGGACAGTGTGGTCTTACCTGAACCACCTTTTTGAGATGCCAATGCCAATACGCGCACGGCTGTACCCCCTCGTAAATATTGGACCGAAAGAGAGGAATTTCCGGTCCTTCCGAATACGGAGTTCGCAGATCACCGTTTATTTTAGGTTAACGGCTTTTGCTTTTCTGGGCTGCCGCCCTCGGTGGATTTCCGGACGCCGCAGGATTGTCTTGTGACGATCGGGACAGGCGCTAAGACTTGCGCAGCAAACCGGGGGGCGAATGCAGGCTGATCTGGAACCTTACACACACTCGGGTCCCACTAGTCGGTCGGACCGTTTAGACTCGTTGGACAAGATCCGCGGCATTGCCGTGCTGGGTATCTTGCTCGCCAATGTCACTGCCTTCGGTCACACCAACATAGCCTATTATTGGCCTCAGGCCCTGCCAGGCGGCGGTAGTGAGAATGATCAGATAGCGTGGCTTGCGCAATTTGTGCTGGTGGACGGCAAGTTTCGCGGGCTCTTCAGCATCCTCTTTGGCGCTGGTCTGGCATTGTTCATCGAGCGCAAATCCGAATTGTCGCGCGCGCTTGTGCTGCAATGGCGGCGGCTCGCCTGGCTTCTCCTGTTCGGCCTGCTGCATTTCTTCCTGCTGTTCCGTGGCGACATATTGTTTGGTTATGCCATCGCCGGCTTTTTCGCCCTGCTGTTTCGTCACATGCCGGCAGAAAAGCTGTTCGCCATAGGAATTATCTGGGCGCTGGTGGCCAGCGGGTTGCAGATACTCAACTACCTCACCCCGGCGCTGATCGAAGGCAGTGCTTCCGAGGCGGGCACTGGAGAGGCAGTCGCCTATTATTCGGAATTCTGGCAGGGCCGCCTTGTGGCTGCGCGAGAGCAGGCAGATGTCATGGCATTTGGCAGCTATGTCGATGTGCTGCGCTATCGTGTGGTCGAGGAAGCTCACCTGCTTGTCGGCTACGTCACATATGGCTTCTTCGAAACCATTCCCTTGATGCTGATCGGCATGGGCTTTTACCGCAGCGGCATGTTCGCACCGAGCGATAACGTGTTCGAGTGGCGCTGGGTGGCATCGGCCGCACTCTTGGCTGGGATCACCATCAATCTCCTCGTCGGTCTCGCCGTTTACCGCGCAGGCTTTCCTCCCTATTTTACGCAGCTCGCTTTCTTTGGCGCTTCCGGCGTGGGAAATACATTTATCCTGCTAGGCGGAACGGCGCTGTTGGCGCGTTGGGCGGTGCGCGATCGCAAAAGCTGGTTTGGTGAGCGACTGGCGCTAGCTGGGCGCATGGCGCTGAGCAATTACATTGGTACATCGCTGGTGATGATGCTCGTCTTCCAAGGCTGGGCCGGCGGACTGTACGGCACGTTGGGCAAGCTCGACATGCTGCCAGTGGTCCTGTTGGGATGGGCCTTTATGATCACCTTCTCGCGTATCTGGCTGGCCCGTTATCGTTATGGCCCTCTGGAATGGCTCTGGCGCTGCCTCACTTATGGAAGGCGCTTCCCATTGAAGAAATTGGAAAGTTGATAATCGCTCGCAAGAGACTTGCTATTGCAATCAATTCGCATTAACTACTCTCCTGCAACCAGGAGATTCGTCGCCAATGTATGTCTGTATCTGCAATGCCATCAGGGAAGCCGACCTGCGCGACACCGCGCGGCGTACCTGCGGCGATGCGGAAAGCGTTTATGCGACAATGGGTAAAAGGCCAGATTGCCGCCAATGCCTCGATGAAGCAGACGAGCTGATTGCAGAGGAACGCCGACGCTCGCGTCCGCAGACCGTCGCGGCCTAAAAACTTCTCTTCTGTTACGCATTCGTAAGAGCCCGGTTTTCTGCGGTTTCTTTATGCTTCTTGTTCGGGTTTTCCTTGCCAAAGCGGGTGCTTCGGGCGCTAATAGCCACTGATTGGATCAGCAGCAGGAGGCCGCGATGAAGGGCGATGACAAGGTAATCGAATATCTCAACAAGGCCCTCACCAACGAACTGACGGCGATCAACCAGTACTGGTTGCATTATCGCGTGCTCGACGATTGGGGCGTGCACAAGCTGGCCGAATATGAGCGGCACGAATCCATCGACGAGATGAAGCATGCCGACCAGCTGGCCGAGCGTGTTCTGTTCCTTGAAGGCCTTCCCAATTTCCAGGCCATCCACAAGCTCAAGGTGGGCGAGAATGTGGAGGAAATCCTCAAGGCCGACTTGGCGATGGAGATGGAAGCCATCCCGCTCTTGCGCGACGCGATCGAATATTGCGAAAAAGTGCGCGACTATGTCAGCCGCGATCTCTTCTCATCGATCCTCGAAAGCGAGGAAGAACATGTCGACTTCCTCGAAACGCAATTCGACATGATCAAGCGTATGGGGCTGGAAAACTACGTGCAGCTCAATTCCAAGGCTGTTGAAGGCGAGTAGGATCGCGCGTCAATCGCGCCCCTCTCCGCCGCTGAACTTGCCACCGCCACCCGGATTGGAGTCATAGGGGTTCTTCGGGCTCTTCAGCGTCAGCCGAACGGGTACCGCACCGAAGCCCAGCTTTTTGCGAATGCCATTGACGAGGTAGCGTTCATAGCTGGTCGGCAGGTCGAATAGGCGCGTGCCGAAGATCACGAAGCGTGGCGGGCGTGTGCCGACCTGGGTGATGTAACGCAGCTTGATGCGCCTGCCGCCGGGTGCAGGCGGCGGATTGGCGGCCAGGGCATCGTCGAACCAGCGGTTGAGCGCCGATGTCGGCACGCGCCTGCTCCACGCGTCGCGCAATTCGAACGCGGCAGAAAGCATCTGGTCCAGTCCCTTGCCGGTCACGGCAGAGACCGCGATGACGGGGACACCTTTGAGCTGCGAAAGCCCTTCTTCCAGCGCTGCACGTATGCCGTTGAACAAGGCGCTCGGGTCCTCGGCGATGTCCCATTTGTTGATCGCCACCATAAGTGCGCGGCCCTCTTCCAGCGCGAGATTGGCGATCTTGAGGTCCTGCACTTCCAGCCCGCGCGTGGCATCGAGCAGCAGCACAACCACTTCGGCATAATCGATTGCGCGTTTGGCATCGCCGACCGAAAGCCGTTCCAGCTTGTCCTGCACTTTGGCGCGCTTGCGCATGCCGGCCGTATCCACCAGCTTGATATCGCGCGTCTCGCTGCTTTTTGGATCGGTCCATTGCCAGTCCACCGCAATGGAATCGCGCGTGATGCCGGCTTCGGGCCCGGTCAGCAACCGGTCCTCGCCCAGCAGGCGATTGATCAGCGTACTCTTGCCGGCATTGGGTCGCCCGACGATGGCGAGGCTGAGCGGGGAGGTGGGTTCGAGCTCTTCCAGCTCCTCACCTTCTTCCAACTCGGCCATGCGTTTGGCGCGCTCGTCTGCGGCGATTGCAGCCTCGGCTTCGGCCTCAAGCTCATATTGTTCGATCTTGTCGCCGATCAGCGGGATGAGGGAGGTATAGAGGTCGCCCATGCCCTCGCCGTGCTCGGCAGAAATGCCTACGGGTTCACCCAGCCCCAGTTCATAGCATTCCATGATACCCGCATCGCCTGCCTTGCCTTCGGCCTTGTTCGCGAGGACGACAACGGGCACGTCTTGCTCGCGCAACCAGCGGCCGATTTCCTTGTCGAGCGGAGTCAGCCCGGCGCGCGCATCAACTACGAAGAGGGCGGCGTCAGCACCCTTCAATGAAACCTCGGTCTGCACGCGCATGCGACCGGGTAGCGAAGAAGGATCTTCATCTTCCCAGCCAGCCGTATCGACGGCTTCGAATTCCAGCCCGTGCAGCCCCGCATGGCCAAAACGGCGGTCGCGCGTGACTCCGGGCTGGTCGTCGACCAGCGCCAGCCGCTTGCCGACCAGCCTGTTGAACAGGGTCGACTTGCCGACATTGGGGCG
>CAJXLD010000166.1 GCA_913055595.1 uncultured Altererythrobacter sp. | reverse complement strand
GAAAAGATCCAGCAGATCCGCACCGCCTGGCAGGGCAAGGCGGATATGATCGACGATCTGGAATTCAATCCGGCCAAGGCCAGCGCTGCCTTCCCCGACGGGATCGGCCATGTCACGCGGCCGAGCGACAAGCGCGGTGTCCCTGGCATTACCGGAGCGGCGGGGGGTTCTGCCGCGCGCTGGCGTACGCCACAGCAGACGGTGGAATTCATCAATGCGCTGCAGCGTTGGGCGCTGGAGGATACGCGCCTCGGCATTCCCGTGCTCGTCCATGAGGAATCGCTCCACGGCTATATGGCCACCGAGGCGACCATGTTCCCGCAGGCCATCGCGCTTTCGGGGACCTTCGACACCGACCTGATGCGCCGCGTGCAGTCTGTGATCGCGCGCGAAGTGCGCGCACGCGGCGTGCATTACGTCCTATCCCCCGTGGTCGACACGGTACGCGATCCGCGCTGGGGCCGCATCGAGGAAACCTGGGGCGAGTGTCCCTATGTCTGCGCCGAAATGGGCGTTGCCGCCGTGGAAGGCCTGCAGGGACCCGGCAAGTTCGAGAAGCTTGGGCCGGACAAGGTCTTCGCCACGCTGAAACACATGACCGGCCACGGCCAGCCCGAAGCAGGCAACAACATCAGCCCGGCGCAAGTCTCCGAACGCGAATTGCGCGAGGCTTTCTTCCCGCCCTTCCGCGAGATCGTGGAGCGCACCAGCGTCGGCGCGATCATGCCCAGCTACAATGAGATCGACGGTATTCCCAGCCATGCAAACACCTGGCTGCTGGGCGATGTGCTGCGCGGCGAATGGGGCTTCGACGGCATTATCGGCAGCGATTACGGCGGGGTGCACGAGCTCTTCACGCTGCACAATGTGGCGGAAAGCATGGAGGATGCGGCGCACCAGGCTCTGCTGGCAGGCGTCGACAGCGAATTGCCCGAAGGCCTCGCCTTTGCATCGCTTCAGGAGGCCGTCGAGGCGGGCCGCATCCCCGTGGAGCTGGTCGACCGCGCCTGCGCGCGCATGCTCACCTTCAAGTTTCGCGCCGGCCTGTTTGAAAATCCCTATGGCGACTGGGAAAAGACGCAGAGGATTACCGGCAATGAAGAAGCCCGCGCACTGGCTCTCGAAGCCGCGCGTAAGAGCATGTGCCTGCTGACCAACAAGAATGGCGCTCTGCCCCTCAATGAAGACGCAATGGGCAGGGTCGCAGTGATAGGGCCTAACCATGCCATCGCCCGGCTTGGCGGTTATTCTTCCGTTCCGAAGCAGACGATCAGCCTGATCGAAGGCCTGCGACAGGTCGCGCCCGATGCCGATTTCGTGACCGCGCAAGGCGTGTTCATCACCACAAGCGAGGATCGTTCTCAGGATCTGATCTACCTCGCCGATCGCGAGGAGAATCTGCGCCTGATCGAGGAAGCCGTGGATGTCGCGCGCGGTGCCGACACTATCGTGCTCGCCATCGGCGATACTGAACAGACCAGCCGCGAAGGCTTTGCCCGCAACCACCTGGGGGATCGCACCGATATCGATATCGTCGGCGAGCAGAACGAGTTGGTCGATGCACTTGCGGCGCTCGGCAAGAAGCTTGTCGTTTGCGCCATTAACGGAAGGCCACCGAGCTGGCCCAATGTCGTCGAGAAGGCCGATGCCGTGCTCGAATGCTGGTATCCCGGCCAGGAAGGCGGCGTTGCCATGGCGGAAACGCTGCTGGGGCGGAACAATCCGGGTGCCAAGTTGCCGGTCAGCGTGGTGCGCAACGAGGGGCAAGTGCCGCTGTTCTACAACCGCAAGCCCAGTTCACGCCGCGGCTATCTGTTTGACGATGCCGCCCCGCTGTTCGCCTTCGGGCACGGCCTGTCCTACACCAGCTTCGATATCTCCGCCCCGCGCGTTGCAAAGACCGCATTCGGAACCGATGAGGATGTCACGGTGGAGGTGGATGTTGCCAATTCCGGCAACATGGCCGGCGACGAGGTTGTGCAGCTCTATATCACCCGCAGGGATGTTTCGGTCACGCGGCCGTTGCTGGAGCTGAAGGGCTTCCAGCGCGTGTCGCTGCAGCCGGGTGAGAGCCGCACGCTCAGTTTTACCATACCGCCCCGCCATCTCGCCATCTGGAACCGCCAGATGCAGGAAGTGAACGAGCCCGGGCCGGTGACCCTGTCGGCCGGCAATAGCAGCGCCAATTTGCGCACAACGGAGATTGAGATCCGATGAGCCTAAACGATGCCCTACCCATGTCGCGCCGAGGTGCCCTGGCAGGTCTCGCTTCGCTTCCATTGCTCGGTTGCGGCACGGGCGCTCTCACGGGCGGTGATGCTGGCGCGGACAGCCTGAACACAGCCGCCCAAAGAAGCGGGCGCCGTTTCGGAAGTGCGATCAACTGGAATGGCCGGGGTGGCGGCGGCTCGATCCAGAACCCGCTCTATACCGATATCATCAAGGCCGAATGCGGCATCGTGGTGCCCGAAAACGAGATGAAGTGGCAATGGACCCGCCCGGCCGTCGATGTCTACGATTTCGACCGGATGGATGCCGTCGCCGCCTGGGCCGCCGCCAATGGCCAGGCCCTGCGCGGGCACACCTTGCTGTGGCACCGCCCGCAATGGTTCCCCGAATGGCTCAATAATTACGACTATGGCGCCAATCCGGTGCAGGAGGCCGAGCGCATCCTGACCGACCATATCCGCACGGTGACCGATCGCTATCGCGGCCAGATCACCAGCTATGACGTGGTCAACGAGGCGATCGACCACGATACGAATTCAACCATCGAAACCAGCCTAAGTCGAGCCATGGGCAGCCCTGAAGCGGTGCTCGACCTCGCCTTCCACACGGCACGCGAGCAGCTGCCCGAGGGCGAGCTGGTCTATAACGATTACATGAGCTGGGAGCCCGACCACCGCGCGCATTGCAACGATGTGCTGCGTCTGCTCGAAGGGTTCCGCAAGCGCGAGGTGCCGGTCGATACGCTCGGCATACAATCGCATATCGAAATTTATTCGATCGATCCCGCCACCGAGGTGGGCCCTTATTTGGAACAGGAATGGCGCGACTTCCTTAATGAGGCGGTGGACATGGGCTACAAGCTCATGATCACCGAGTTCGATGTGAAGGACAAGGCGCTTCCCGGTGACATCGCGTTGCGCGATGCCAAGGTGGCCGAATATGCGCAGCGCTATTTCGATGTCATGTTCGAATATGGCGAGCTCACCGATATCCTCGCCTGGGGCATGGTGGACCAATTCAACTGGCTTCAGGGCTTCGCGCCGCGCGACGATGGTCTGGAAGTACGCAGCACGCCTTATTCTTCCGAATACGAGGCCAAGCCCTTGCGCGAGGCGATTGCTGAATCCCTGCAGGCAGCGGCCAGCTGACCAAGACCGCCCGATAAACCGACAAGGCAGGACGGCGACCACGTCTTGCCGGAAAATCCCGGCGCCCACCGTCGGGATTTTCTTTGTGCATTGGCGCCGGCACCAGAGCCGACGCCAGGCAAAACAAAAGGGCCGCCGAGGGAGATCGACGGCCCTTTCGTTTGGGTCAGGAGCTAGAACTGACCGCGAATGATGAAGGAGAACCTTCGATCGTTCATGAAGTAGGATCGCGGCGCCAGATCGGCCGGATCGCCCGAATAGGACTGCAGCGTCTTGGTCACCTCGTTCAGCAGGTTCACACCCTGCACACCGATCCTCAGATTGTCATTGACGTTGAAGAAGATCGATGCGTCGAGCTGCCCCGTCTCGTCATTATAGATCGAGTAATAGGGGAAGATCACGTCTGCCGCCGTGAGCAGGAACTTCGAGCGCCAGTTATAGGCTGCACGCATCGAAAGCGGCCCCTGCTCGTAGAATATCGTGGCGTTAGCATTGTGCTTCGACAACTGCTCCAGCGGGAGATTGCCCGGCGGCACCGCCGAGTTGTTGGGCACATTGCCACCGTTCAGGAATGAGTTCGGCAGACCCGAGCTTTCGATATAGGTATAGTTCGCCGACACGCCGAGACCGGACAAGAGGCCGGGCAGGAAATCATAGGTCTGCTGGTAGGCCAGCTCGAAACCCTTGATCTTGCCGGTACCGTCATAATTGTCTGGTCCACGAACGGTTACGTCGCGGGTCTCGCCTGAACCGTTAACAATTACATCCTGCCCGACATTCTGATAGAAGAAGTTTTTCACTTCCTTGTAGAACAGGCTACCCGTGAGCGAACCAACCCTATCGAAATACCATTCGGCGGTCAGGTCGAACTGCCAGGCAGTCGCGGGAACCAGCAGGGGATTACCTGCGCTGCCCGTGAAGTTGCCCGAAGTGTCCAGACTCGCCACGAAGTAGTTCCGGATCAGCCCATTGTCCGGCCTGGTCAGGACTTTCGATGCTGCAAAGCGCAGGATCAGATCATCCGTCGCACCCACCCGCAAGTTAAAGCTGGGCAGGAGGTAATCGTAATCGTTGGCTATGCTCGATGGCGTAAAGCTTCCATCTAGGAAGTTCTGCAAGTCTTCATAGACTTGCTGACCCAGCAGACAGATGCCTCCAGGTCGTGCTGTACCGCCGCCAGCAGCTGCCGGTATATTACGTTCCTGACAACGGTCATCAAACGGCGCCGCGATACCAACACCGCCCGGTGTACCAGGTCCACGATTACTCTCAGAGAGAACATCGCTTCTTACGTAGCGCAGGCCTACATTACCTGCGATACGCACTCCATCAGTCAATCCGTCATTGCTGAAATTGAGCATGCCGTAGAAGGCATAATCCTTTTGCGCGACCCTTTGGACATCCGATGGCAAATAGGGCGTACCTGCGATTGCGCCATCTCGTTCGTCCAGAGGCATCCAGTTTCCACCGTCGCCGCCAAACTGACTGGCATATTGGCTTTGAATCGACTGGAAGAAATTGACCGACCCGTCATAGTCATTGATCAGGTCGCCCGAATAATAGAACGCGCTCGGCGGAGCCGGAACATTCCCACGCCAGAAATTGTCGTAGTCGTACCGTTCCTGCAACCCGGAACCAGCCGTATCCTCGAAATTGATCGGCCGCTGGCCAGACCATACCTCGCTGAGCATACCCCAGTTGTATGTCGAGTAACGAACCGTTTGATCGCGGTTCTGGTAGCGGAAGCCGACCTTTGCGCTGCGAATAAAGGAATTGTCGTCGAAGTCATATTCGAGGTCTGTCTTCAAAGCCGACTGCGAACCTCTGCTGTCTTCGGCATGGTCCATGGCTGCACGCCAGAACTGGAAGCGTGGATCGGAGAAGTAATCACTTTCCGAAGCCCCTGCGAGTTCAGCACTGGGGGATGACCACGTATAGCCAAGGTATTGTGGCTTATGCGGAATGATGATCGGCGCATTGCCCGTTATGTCCAGCTCCTGATCGGCAAAGATCGACCCAAAAACGCTGACGTCGAGATTTTCCTTACGCGAATTGGCATAATGCAGATCGACATCGACATGCAGCCTGTCGGTCAGCTGGCTCGCCACATTGAAGCTGAAATCATTATTGGTGACTTCATCCATAACCTGACGACGCGCCAGAGAGAATTGCGAACCACCAATCGGAACATAGGGCGAGCTGCCGTCATGTACGGCACCGCGCCAGCCATTGCTGACATCGGTAATGTAGCCCGACTGGAACAGGCCGTTCTCATCATAGACGTAGTTCGTAAAAGCATCGACAGGGCATTGCGCACGCGGCGGCGTCTCATCGTCGGGATTGATAACGCCATTGCTATCGACAACATTCGGACCGCTTGCGTTCTGCAGACAGCCAATCGGGAAAGTCGAATATTCCGAAAGGTCAGGTGCAGTTTCGTAAGTGTGTTCACCCCAGGCATTGGTCGAATGCGATCGGATGAACTCCGCCGTAACCGTCGTGCCACCATCGAGCGTTTCATACTGCGCAGAAACTGCAATACCATCGCGCTGGCGATTATAGTCCTGAGTGCGGAACTGGCCGCCCACCGGCGCTACGCGGGCGTCAGCATAGTCAGCAAAGCCATCAGCCCCTGCCGTGCCGAGGTCACCGCAACTGGCATTGCCGCCCGGCAGGGTGAAGTTGTCCTCGTCTGAAGGAAGGTTCGTCCGACAAATCAAGCGATCACTCGTATTGGC
>CAJXLD010000165.1 GCA_913055595.1 uncultured Altererythrobacter sp. | reverse complement strand
CGCGCAGAAGGTCGAGCGCCTGCCCCAGCACCGAGGCCAGCGCCTTGGCTTCCTTGTCCCCGCCGGTCGCGCGGCGCTTGGCGTTTTCAACGCGCTTTTCGAGGCTTTCGAGATCGGCCAGCATCAGTTCGGTTTCGACCACTTCGGCATCCGCAATCGGATCGACCTTGTTGGAGACGTGCTGGATATCGTCATCCTCGAAGCAGCGCAGGACATGGACGATCGCATCCACCTCTCGAATATTGCCGAGGAACTGGTTGCCCAGTCCTTCGCCTTGAGAGGCGCCTTTCACCAGGCCAGCTATGTCAACAAAGGCGAGCTGCGTGGGGATGATCTTGGCCGAACCGCCAATCGCGGCGATCTTGTCCAGCCGCGCATCGGGCACGGAGACCTGCCCCACATTGGGCTCGATCGTGCAGAAGGGATAGTTCGCGGCCTGTGCAGCCTGCGTTTCGGTCAGTGCGTTAAACAGGGTCGATTTGCCGACATTGGGCAGGCCGACGATCCCACAGCGGAAACCCATCTGTTACTTATCCTTACAAAACGGAGAAAGGCGCGCTTTAGGAGGCATGAGCGAGGCTGGCAATGGTGGGAGCCATGCCACCGGGGCGCCGGGCCGATCAACCCTGCATCCGTAGCGCCAGATCGCCCATAAAGCGTGCGTCGTCGCCTTCGGCCAGCCAATGGGCTTCTGCTCCGATGGCGCCTAGCATATAGGCAAGGTCGTCCTGTTCCGCCTTGGCGTAATTGCCGAGCACATAGCCATGCACGCGGTCCTTGTGGCCAGGGTGGCCTATGCCTATGCGGACGCGGCGGAATTCTGCATTGAGATGGCGTTCGATGCTGCGCAATCCATTGTGCCCGGCCGTGCCGCCACCGCGCTTTACCTTGACCTTGAAGGGCGCGAGATCGAGTTCGTCGTGGAAGACGGTGAGCGCATCGGTGCCAAGCTTGTAGAAGCGCAAGGCTTCCCCCACGCTGCGGCCGCTTTCGTTCATGAAGGTCGCGGGCTTGAGCAGCAGCACCTTCTCATTGCCGATGCGGCCTTCCTGCAGCCAGCCCCGGAATTTCTTCTGCACCGGACCGAAGTCATGCATGTCGGCCAGCACGTCGACAGCCATGAAACCGACATTGTGCCGCTGCATGGCATGGCGTGGTCCGGGATTTCCAAGGCCGACCCAGATTTGCATTCAGTCCATCCGATTACTTGCGTCTCGCAGCGTGGCTAGCAGGTGAGTGACGCAAAAAGAAAGGGCCGACATCGCTGCCGGCCCCATCTTCTGTTCACAAGGACGAGCGGAATATCCGCCGGGCGAATTACTCGCCGCTTTCTTCCTCTGTGGTTTCTTCTGCTGCCTCTTCGCCAGCTTCGCCTTCTGCACCTTCTTCGGCTTCTTCACCTTCTTCGGCTTCGCTTTCGGCGCGCTTGAGGGCGGACGGAGCAACAACCGTGGCGATGGTGAAGTCGCGATCGGTAATGGCGCTCTCGCTGCCTTCGGGCAGGGAAACGGAAGAGATGTGGACGGAATCGCCAACTTCCAGGCCGGTAACGTCGATTTGGATCTCGGCAGGTATCTTGTCCGCTTCGCAGACCAGGTCCAGATCGTGACGGACAACGTTGAGCACACCACCCTTCTTGAGGCCGGGGCTGTCTTCTTCGTTCACGAATACAACCGGAATAGCGACTTCGATCTTGGCGTCCTTGGACAGGCGCAGGAAGTCGGCATGCACGGGGCGGTCAGTGACCGGGTGGAAGGCAACGTCCTTCGGCAGCGTGCGGGTCGGCTTGCCGTCGACTTCGATCATCACGATCGAGTTCATGAAGTGCCCGGTGCCAAGCTGCTTTACCAGAAGCTTTTCTTCCACGTGGATCGGGGTGGGTTGTTCCTTGCCGCCGTAGATCACGGCGGGGACGCGGCCATCGCGACGCAATGCACGGGAGGCTCCCTTGCCAGCCCGTTCGCGTGCTTCAGCCGGCAGAGTCAGAGCGTCGCTCATGTCACTAACCTTTCGAATGCGTTATAACAGTCTCCTCCCGCCACGCCTCCAGGGATGACCATGACAGGGGAGGCGCGCGCATAGCAGCATCGCGGGTGAATGCAAGCCTATTGCAGGCGTTCGACAGTCCATCCTCGCGCTGCGAAGAGCGCGGGTAAGCCTTCATCACCCAACATATGGGCGGCACCGACTGCGACGAATGGTCTTAGTCCAGCCTCGAATGTCGGCACGATCTTTTCGATCCAGGCGCGGTTACGCGCATTGATCAAGGCCTCGCGAAGCTCAGGATCGGTGAGAATGCCCTTTTCGCCGAGAGATTCGACGGCCGCCAGATCGCCGACCAGCCATGCTTCGATGCTTGCAAGTGGGTTGTCGCGCTGCGCCTCTTTGGCGATGGCCAGCAGGAGGTCGGCCTGTTCCGCATCGGGCAGGCTGTCGAAGATGAGATATTGGCCACCGAAGCTTTCCAGGCCCAGATTGCGCTTGCCGCTCGCCAGAAGGGTACGGTCCACGCCATTCGCAGGTTTCCCCACCCGAACCGCTGCCGAAAGGATCATCGCCGTGGCCCAGTTTTCCATCAAGTGGAAATCGCGTTCGTTGGCAGCTGCCTTGTCGAGGAGTTCTTCCAAAGCAGGCCTCTCGGCCGGATCGACCCGCTGGAGCAAGGGGAGCTGGTCAGTTGAATAGGCCAATCGGTTGAAATCGGTAGCAGCAGCATCGGTGTCGCGCAGATTGGCAATCTCCACGACCAGCAGTTCACTTTCGGCAAAGGCCTCGTCCACTGCCTCGCTCTGCCATTCGACGCCATCGGGAAGGGCGTGGACCGTGCCGAACAGCCAACCCACATTGCCATCATCCGTCGTCACCTGCCACAGGGCGGGTGAAGGGGGTGGCCAGCTATGATCGGCGTAGGGATCGGGCTCGCTGCACCCCCACAGGAGCAGCGCACCAGCCAGACCCATGACGATCCGTGGGATCACTGCAGAATACGCGTGACCGTGTGACCGCGATCTTCCAGCTGGTCCTGCACGCTTCCTTCACCGGCAAGGTGGCCTGCGCCGACCGCGATGAACACAATACCGGGCTCCTCAAGCCGATTTTCAATCCAGCCTACCCAATTGGCGTTCCGTTGAACGAGCAGGCGATTGTAGAGATAGGGGTCGTCAATCTCGCCATTCATGATTTCGCCTAGCCGATCGGCATCGCCTTCAACCCACTCGGCTATCATTTCGCCCACCATGGGGACGACTTCGGGCAGGCTCTCCACCGCCGTGTCGAGATAGGTGAGCTGGTATTCGGGAGCCATCTCGTCAAACAGCGCAATCTGCTCCTCAACGGTCTCCAACGCGCCACGTTCCTTGTCTCCGGCACGGGCTTCCAGCGCCATCTCCACACCGGCATTGGGATCATAGCCCGCCTGAAGCAGCGGAATTACGCTGAGATTGAGCGCGGCGAACCACGGTTCGAACTGGTCGAGTGCCGCAGGCGGAAGGCCCATGGCCTGCATGGCGCTCTCATATTCGGCGCGGTCCTCCTCGCTCATCATGCTGCGCAAGGTCGTTCCGGCTTCGAGCAAGGCCCGCTGGCCGATAATGGCGGTCATGCCCGCCTGATCGGTCATGTCGACTTCGGTCACCAGCACATCGGAAGAGGCGAAGGCGCGCTCGATCCGCGCATCATACCATTCGACATCGGCAGGAAGCACATGGACGGTGCCGAAGAGGTAGATGGTCGTGTCCTCATCGGCGAGTTGCCACAGGGCGGGTCCGGCGGGTTCGGCGCTTGCGACCGCCAAATCTTCCGGAGCAGCCTGCCCCTGGCCGTCTTGGGCAAAGCTGCCGGTGGAGGTGAAGGCCAGCGTGCCGGCGGCCATGAGCGCGATTCGTGAGAACGTTCTGATCATGGCCGCTTTTTACGGCAAGAGTGCGCAAGGACAAGTTCTGCCGCGATCCTATCGCAAGCGAGTGGTGGAAATCCCCCGCTCAGCGAGATGCTCCTGCACGCTTCCAAGCCCGGCAAGATGTCCCGCGCCAACGGCCATAAAGACGGTTCCGGGCTGGTCGAGACGTTCGTCGATCCATTCGGCCCAATTGGCGTTACGATCACTAACAAGTCGGTCGTAGATTGTCGGATCGTTGAAGTTCCAGTTGACAATTACCGCGATGGCATCGGCGTCGCCCTGCAGCCAATAGAAGACTAGCCGATCGAGATATTCCTTCGATTGCGGGAGCCAACCGATAGTTCGGTCAAGCATGTCGAGCTGCTTGTCCAATTCAATGCCGTCGAACCTGTCCATCTGGAAATCGAGTGTTTCGAGGGTGCTCATCTGCTTTCCGGTGGCCATGCCGGTCAGGACGATGTCCGCACCGCTGTTCACCTCATAACCTGCACGGAGTGGTAGCATGGTGTTCAGGTTCATGGTCGCAAACCAGGGTTCGAAGCGGTCGAAGGCCTGAGCGGGAAGGCCGAGCTGCTGCAACCCGGATTCATATTCGCTGCGATCGACTTCGTTCATGAGCGCACGCAGCGTCTGGCCTTCGGGTAGGCTGGCCCGGGGGAGGATATCCTGGGGCTGGATATTGGCGGCTTCGTCCATATCGACCTCGGTGACGAACTGTTGGGATGTCGTGAAAGCCTCCTCGATTTCACCACCAAACCATTCGATATCTCTGGGCAGGATATGGATCGTGCCGAAGAGGTAGATCGTGGTGTCTTCGTCGGCGACCTTCCACAGGGCCGGGCCGGAACGTTCCTGCGCCAGGACCGGGCAGGAATGGGGCAGGGCGACAAGTGCTGTGGCGAGGGCGAGCTTCTTCATTTCGGAAATCATGGTGAAATCCCCTTTCGGTTGGTTCAGGTTGTGAAGGTTGGTGGGTGCCGCGTTGTTCGGCGGTCAGTCAGCAGTGGTCATCCAGGAAGAAGATCTCCTCGACAGTGGTTTCGAACAGGCGGGCGATGCGAATCGCGACGGGAAGCGAGGGGTCGTATTTCTCGCGTTCGATCGCGTTGATTGCCTGGCGCGAGAGGCCGATGCGCTCACCCAGGTCGGCCTGGGAAAGGTCGTGCTCGGCGCGCAAGACCTTGAGCCGGTTCTTCACATCAACCCTCCACGAATGCGGAAGGCGAGATAGCTGACGCCCCAGCCGACCAGTCCGATCGCCATCATGTCCGGCCCGCGCAGGTCGCGAATGCCGATAGCGTCGCGCAGGAAATCGATCGCCCAGATTGCATTGGTGCCGATTATGGTGAACATCCCGATCATCGCGCTGGTTGCGAGCAGTTGGTATGCAAAATCATCAGCGCACTTGCGGTCGGCAGCGCTCCCCACTGCCAGGATGACCGCGAGGATCGCGGGGACGCCGATTAGTAGGGCAATGTCGATTGCCGGGTCAGATGACGGGGTGAGCGTGAGTTCCGGGAGGAAGCTTCCTCGTGCGAGGATGACAACGCCGGCAAGGAACATGACGGTAGTTATGAATGTCGTAACGCCAAGCGACATGCGAAAGCGGAGGGCTTTGGGCGAGGCCATAGTCTTTCCCCTTAGTTTTTACCCGGGCTTCAGGAATTGAGATTGGCGTAGAGCGCGATGAAGACGCAGATCCACATGGCGATCATGGCGCTTCGCGAATTGTGCGAGAGCATTCGGCAGGCGGCTTTGTACATGGCTTGTCTCCGTTTCATACTCCGACTCGGTGTCAGGTATGCATGACATAATGTCGTGAGTCACTGACTATGTCAATACTACCTGACATTTGGTCGCTTAAACCTGACAGCGTGGTTCATCCATGCCACCGCCAAACCGCTCGCCATTGACGCTTTCGTTGCCTTGCGCCAAAGCCCCCAAAATTTTCAAAGGCTGCAATGACACGCGACCCGCAAAAGAGTTTCCAGGACATGATCCTCGCGCTCCACGATTTCTGGAGTGCGAAGGGCTGCCTTATCCTGCAACCCTATGACATGCGCATGGGGGCGGGTACGTTCCACACGGCCACCACTCTGCGCGCTCTCGGTCCGGAGCCGTGGAATGCCGCTTTCGTGCAACCCTGCCGCCGCCCGACCGACGGGCGCTATGGCGAGAACCCCAACCGGCTGCAGCATTATTACCAGTATCAGGTGATCCTGAAGCCGA
>CAJXLD010000164.1 GCA_913055595.1 uncultured Altererythrobacter sp. | reverse complement strand
CTGTCGCCCATTGGCGAGGCGGAACCGCCCGCGGACCTGCATCTGCACAGCCGTCGTCAGGAAAAGGACGTGCGGCAGGCGGTGGCGATGCTGCCGCCGGAACAGGCCGAGAGTGCCAACAGGGGCGGTGTCATCACAAGGGCCAGTTTGCGAATGCGCATCATGATGCTCCTAAGATTCTCGCCGTTCTACCTTCACAGTAGCAGTTCGATTGCCGCCTGGACGAGCCGCGTTTCGGGATCGAGGCGGTACACATACCCGTCGCTGTAACGATAATAGCCATCCGGCCCGTCCCTGTATTGCGAGCGATAGCGGTAGGGCACGTTGTACGCGTCGTAGCCGCGCGGCATGGGTTGGCCGACAGCGATATCCTGCCCGGTCAGCAAGGCCGCTACCGAGGCAATGGCCTGCGTTTCCGGATCCATGCGATAGACGGCATTGCCATAGCTGCGATAATTATCGCCGTAGCCGTAGTAGCGGCGCCGATAGTCCGGCTCGTCGTAATAGCGCTGTCCTTCGGGCCAGGGATTGCCGATGCGCAAGGCACCGCCCAGCAGAGGGTCGTAGCCGAGAATCCGGCCACCGCTCCCCATCCGCAGCAAATATCCGTCAAGGATGCGGAAGGGATCATCGGAGCGATAGCCGTAGAAGCCGCCGCGTTGCCAGACGGATTGCCTTGCCTGCCCGGGAGGTTGGCAGCCGTTATACTTCTTCGCCAAGCCCGGCGGGCAACCGTTGATCAGCCCACGACCGGGGCGATCGCCATAGCCGAGACGGATATCGCCGCCGCGCCGGTCCCGATCCCGGTCCCTGAGCACGCGGTCAATATCGCGGTCGAGCGGACGGTTGCCCCTTTGCGCACTCTGGGCATTGCTGTTTCGATTGCCGGCGTTGCCCTGGCCCCTGTTGTTCCCTTGGCCTTGGGAATTGCTCCTGCCGGGATTTGCGGAGGGGCCGTTGGAAGCCTGGCGGTTGCCCTGGTTGCCGGCATTGGACCGGCCTTGTCCTTGGCCCGCATTATCGTTCCCCCGGTTCTGGCCATTGCCGGCATTGGGCCCACCGCGGGCCTGTCCGCCGCCATTGCCCTGTCCCTGTACGGTCCTGTCGGTGCCTTGCCCCCTGTTCTGGCTGTTCCCCTGGGCGACCGCCTGTCCTGCCAAGCCAACCAGCGCGATGCCTGCTGCGAGATATCCGAATTTCATCGAGACTTCTCCCTCTCTCAAATCCAACGATACCGTATTCTGGCGGCCGATACCAATTCCTTCATTCAGTTGGTAAATCCCCAATACCAAGCCGCAATTCCGCACCTTTACCAAAACGAAAGCACGCTTGGCGATGAGAGTTAAAGGACGGATAACCACACAAGCTCAATGAAATTCCGCGAATATCCTGCCTGCTAGAAAGCAAGAAAACGGGTTGCGACATGCCGGATTGGACGAATCTCAGGATTGCCCTGGCGATAGGGGTGGCATGGCTGGTCTGTGCCGCAATCTTCATGTCGGCTTCGCAAATTGGTGGTTCGGTGATCCTGTTATGGGTGCCCAATGGCATCTGGATCGGCGCCCTGTTCCTGCTCGATTACCGGCGCTGGCCGCTGGCCAACCTGGCGCTTTACGTTGCCGCAGTGGCGCTCAACCTCTTCGTGGGGATGCCGCCGGTAATGGCCGCAGGCATAGCCGCTTCCAACCTGGTCGAAGGGCTGGTCGCCGCCGCCCTGGCCAAGAAGATTGCCCGGCGCAAGCGGCTCGAAGTGCTGTCGCTTACCGACATGATGAAGTTTACCGGCGCGGCATTCCTGGGCGCACTGGCCAGCGGGCTGGTCGCACTGACCGTCCGGCCTGATGACGTGACATGGCTGACATTCGGCTGGTGGGTAGCCTCGGTCATGCTGGGCACGTTGAACGTCACGCCGCTGGTTCTCTATGCCTGGCGTCGGATCAATGCTCCGCGTGCGACGCGCTCAGGCCATTGGGCGCCCGAACGGTCGGGCAGCTTGTGGCTGATCACCTTGATCCTGTTTGCGACGTCACTGGTGGTCCTTTACCAGACAAATCTGAACCTGCTTTTCGTGCCCATGGCCATCACCATGTACGCCGTGGTCCGGCACGGGCATATCGGCGCATCGGCAGGCGTGCTCGCCTTTGCCATTGCCGCTGCCGTGGTGAGCTTCGGTGGAAATCCGCCGGCCGCCTTCATCAGGATTGAACCTTATGCAGCAGGCTTCCTGCTGCAGATCTACATGCTCGTGCTTGTGGCCAGTTCGATGCCGCTTGCCGCGCTGCTGACTTCATCCGACCTGCTTGCGCAACGCCTTTTCCGTCGCAACCAGCATTTGCGGCGCAATGTGAACCTGTTGAACATGGCCGAGAACCTGGCGGGTATCGCGCGCTGGCAATATTATCCCCGAACCGGTCGTGAGGAATGGTCGAGGGAACTGGTGGCAATTGTCGGACCGCCGAAGCCAGGTTCGGGGGCGAAGACGGCACAGCGATTTTCCGATCTTAATGCCTTCACCTTCTATGACGAGCTTGAGGGGCATCGGGACACGCGCGAGCAATTCAATATTCGCTTCGATATCGAAGCTCCGGGA
Organism: uncultured Altererythrobacter sp.; assembly: GCA_913055595.1. GTDB lineage: Bacteria > Pseudomonadota > Alphaproteobacteria > Sphingomonadales > Sphingomonadaceae > Alteraurantiacibacter. The sequence goes on along the minus strand of CAJXLD010000164.1, from coordinate 3,626 downwards.
TATCCACTCAGGACCCTGGCCATGCGCGCGATGAATGAATTTGACACCGACGGCACGCTCTTGCGGACTGTAGGTGTGGTTCGCGACGTGACAGAGGAAATACAGGTTGTCCGTTCGCTCGCGGCCGAGCGGGCCAAGGCCGAGCAGGCAGCTGCGAAGGCGCAACAAATCGCCCTGACCGACGAGTTGACGGGCCTTCCCAATCGACGCTGCACCATGCAGGAACTCAACCGTTGCCTCGCGCGTGCTATCGCCACGGGAGAGAACCTGTCCATCATCATGTTCGATGTCGACAATTTCAAACTGGTGAATGACAGATATGGTCACAACGTGGGCGATGCGGTTTTGCGGCGCTTGTCCGATCTTTCGCGTGTGCGCGCGCGTGAACGTGATCTCGTCGGCCGGACCGGTGGCGAAGAATTCGTCTGGATCTTGCCCGATACGTCCTGTTCTACCGCCTATCGTGCGGCCGAACGTCTGCGCGAAGTTGTGGCAGAAGAAAGCGGGGGCACGCTACCGGACATCACCGTCTCTGCGGGCGTCGCCTGCTGGGTCAAGGGTGAAGATGTTAATTCGCTGCTCGAACGTGCAGATCAAGCACTTTACCAAGCCAAGGAATTGGGTCGCAACCAAGTACGCCGGGCGGCCTGAAGTCGCACCGGCAAGTCCCGGTGGCCTCTCATCGGTGCGGCATTTTGTGCGCACATCCGGGAGAGGCCACCGAAATTCTATATCGACGCCGTGATCAGCCGCCAGCCGCCTTGCGGACCTGGATGGCATTGCCGCCGCCGAAGCCCGGAGGGCCACCTGCGCCGATATTGCTGGCGGCCGTTCCGCTGCTCGCAGCGACCAGCTTGACCCACAATCCGTCACCGTCTGCAAAGTAGGAGGTTTCGGAAGCCTCGCGCAAAGCATCGAGGCTATCCATTTCCGTTCCCCGGCTGGCGGTCGTGAAGCCCGGCAGTTCGAAGATCACCCAGGAGCCATCTTCCATTTCGGTCATGTTGATATTCATCGCCAGCGCTTCGGTATCCGCACGGATTTCCGACCCTGCTTCGATCGTGGTGTTGGCATTGCCCGCACCGAAGAATCCGGTGGTCTTGCCGGTAAGGAAAGAACGGCCATTGCGTGACAGGGTGATTTCCGCGGCACCCGAAGGGGGCGCGAAGGGAGAGGCGCCTTCCGGACGTGGCTGGCCGTCGCTGGTGCTCATGTTGAGGCGGCCGAAATCGCCTTCGCAGATGGCGGCATTCCATTCTTCATGCACAACACAGTCTTCATTGTTGGAGGCGATGCCGTTGTCGATCACGACATAGGAACCCGGCGTGCCGCCGAGCGAGCCGTCCTTGTCGATGAAGACCGCGCCGGTGTAGCCGATCTCGCTGCCCAGTTCGAAGGCCCAGCGCGGTTCGATTTCGGGGTAGTGGACGGGCTTTGCATTTTCGAAGACCAGACCTTCCACCGAATTCTCCGTGCTAATCGGGAAGTTGGAATAGAGCAGGTAGGAAATTGCGCCTGCCTGCCGTGTCTCGTTGTCCTGGTAATTGCGGAAGGTGACATTGATCAGTTCATGTCCAAAGTCATAGTATTCATAGCCGCGTATGGGGAAATCGGGTGCATGGCTGGTCAGGCTGCGACCGGCTGCGATTTCTTCCGGTGTAGATGGATTGCCCACATTGTCTGTCTCACCCACGAAGAGTGAATCCACCACTTTCGAAGTGAATTGCGCGCCACCTGGAGAAATACCCGGAAATGCGTGGGTGTAGCCAATGGCGTTGTCTGCCAATCGCAGGTCGCGGAACACGTGATGTTCACCGCGCGCCCAGATGGCCGCATGGTTCTTGTAGCCGGTAAAATTCTCGATTTCGGTGATCAGCTGTTCGCTTTCCCGGTTGCCGGGTTCGGCAAATGCCATGTGCGTATTGCCACCGAGGTTGAAATTGCCTTGCGGCGAAGGGCCGCGATCGAACATCAGCCCGTCAAAATTGGAATGTGCGACATTGTCGCGAAACTCGCGAAACTGCACCTGGCGCGGGAAGGTCGCATTACCTTGCTCGGTGCCCTCGAACTGTCCGATGCCGTTTTCAGGAAGGGCAATCCAGAATCCGATCTGCTCCGAACCGGCAGCGACATTGCCGCGATAGATATTGTCGGGGTTGGTGATCCAGAAAGTCGCCGCCGTATTGTCCGAAGGTATCAGAATGTCATCGGCCTGCTGTCCGGCCGGCCCGCCGTTATAGGCGTTGGTCGGTGTGCAGGGCTTGTCGAAATGACATTTGGTCAAAATGCCCAGGTTGTCGACGAACTGGTTGCCGGTCTCGACCGCGTCTTCGAGGAAGAAGCAGTGGCCGATATTGTTGAAGGTCACATTGTTTTCGACTTGCAGGTTGTTGGTGCCATGCACCGTCACGCAGCGGCTGTAAGTGTCATAAACCGCCGAGTTGCGGATATACTGGCCGGCACCTTCGCCGATCAGGTGCCAGTGGATCGGGTAACGGGCGAGGTGCATGTTCTGGCCCATGCGGTTGAGCCCCACGCCATCGACATACATTTGCGAACCGGACATCGCCATGATGTGACCGCCAAAGCCATCTTCCTGAGAATCCTCTGACGACTGGATCACGATATTTCTGGTCAGGTTGCCGACTTCGCCACGCTCATCGACGCCGAATGTGATGCGGCCGAAATGCATATATTCGAGCGGCTCGTCCAAAGAGATTACGTTGCCGTTCACCGCAGTGATGGTCCGCCGCTCGGCTTGGTATGGATCGTAATCGGTTGAAGCGAGCACAATCTCGTCACCGACGCGCCAGCCACTGGCATCGAGTACGTTGATTTGCGTCGTACCAGCCTCTGCAGTGCGGGAGAGCTTGGTCCATGTGTGCTCGCGATTGCCATGCAGGTTGAGCGTGCCGCGCATCAGCATGATGCCGCGATCGCCCATGGTGTTGATGTCTTCGCCCTTGATGTTGTCCGTCAAGGTAATCGTGGCGTTGTGCCGGTAGGGGGTGTCCTCGCTGCCGATAGCCAGTTCGCCGCCGGGGACATAGATCCACTCGGTGACCAGGTCGAGGTCCCTTTCATCGGCGAAACTGAGCTTGCCCTGGATAGTGAGGCTGCGCAGCGCCGGCGGACTTATGTCGAGGATGACGTCCATATCGCGGCCAATCTCCACTGCATCGCCTTCTCCGGGCACCTCTCCCGAAGGCCAGGTTGCCGGATCGGACCAGAGCGACTGGGCCTGAGCAGCTGTGCCCGCGCAAACAAAGGCGGAAGCTGACAGAAGCATCGAAAGACGAAGCAGGCGAGACTGCGTGCGCATTGAAATTATCCCCTCATGGCTGGGCGTCGGGCCCTGCAAAATATGTGGTCGTGGTTCGGCATCGATCATGCCGATTTGTCAAGACGATATCAGGCGCGTGTCAGGACTTGTTGTAATTGTTTGTAACAGCATGCGCTTTCTTCCAGCGGACTGGCACAGCTATCGTGCGCCTTCATCCGTCGTGTGTCGATCGGATGCCCTTGTTGGCGTTGCGGTCAGTCTGCAAGAAAACCACGCAGAAGTGCCTCGCTGCTGTCCGGCTCGTCGCGATAGCTGCCGTGACCGCAGCTTTCGAACACTTCCA
>CAJXLD010000163.1 GCA_913055595.1 uncultured Altererythrobacter sp. | reverse complement strand
GCTCAGCGGCAGGAACACCTTCCATCCGAGCCGCATCAGCTGGTCGTAGCGATAGCGCGGGACGGTCGCCATGACCCAGCTGAAGCAGAAGAAGAAGAACAGGATCTTGCCGAGCAGCCAGACGATGCCGGGCACATAATAGAGAGGTTCCCAATCTACCGGCGGCAGCCAGCCACCGAAGAACATGATGCTCATCAGCGCGCACATCAGCAATATGTTGGCGTATTCGCCGAGCCAGAAGAGCGCGAAGCTCATAGAGGAATATTCGGTCTGGTAACCGGCAACGAGTTCGGACTCGGCCTCGGTCAGATCGAACGGCACGCGCTGCGTTTCCGCCAGGGCGGAGATGAAGAACATCACGAAGATCGGGAACAGCAGCGGGTTGGCGAAGAAGCCGTTGATGATCCACACATGGCTCTGCTGCGCGAGTATGATCTCGTTGAGGTTGAAGGTCTCCGCCCACAGCACCACGCAGATGATGATGAAGCCGATCGAGACTTCATAGGAGATCATCTGCGCCGAGGCGCGCATGGCGGAGAAGAAGGGGTATTTCGAGTTCGACGCCCAGCCCGAAATCACCACGCCGTATACGCCCAAAGAGCTGACCGCGAAGATATAGAGCAGGCCGACATTGATATCCGCCAGCACCGCATCGGGCCCGAAGGGGATCACCGCCCAGGCGAGCAGTGCCACCGTGAAGGTGAGGATCGGCGCGATGATGAACAGGCCCTTGTTCGCCGCGCTGGGAATGATGGTTTCCTGCAGGAAGACCTTCAGACCGTCGGCAAAACTCTGCAACAGGCCGAAGGGGCCGACAACGTTCGGACCGCGACGCAAATTGATCGCCGCCCAGACCTTGCGGTCCATATAGATGATCATCGCCACGCCCAGCATCAGCGGCAGGGCGATCAGCAGGATACCGGCAATGGTCGCGACGAACCACGCCCATTCGTAATTCATGCCGAGGGATTGGAAGAATTCGGTCATTAGAATCTACCCTCCGATCCGCTCATGCTGAGCTTGTCGAAGCATCGTTCTTCACTTGTTGAACTACGCACGAAGGAAAGGCGACCCTTCGACAGGCTCAGGGTGAGCGGGTTTTGGGTTGCGGTCATCATTCCGCTGCCTCCGCCATGGCTTCACCCAGCAGCAATTCGTTCGAGCATTGCTGCATCGTCACGCTGGCGCGGGCGATGGGGTTGGTGAGGTAGAAATCCTTGATCGGCGCGGGGATTGTGCCGCTGGGGGCGGCATCGCCCTTCACGCTCGCGGCCAGCGCGCCGTAATCGGCAATTGCGCCTTCGTTCGCCAGCGCCGGAGCATCGGCAACCATCGCCGCGCGAAGCTCGTGGAAGCTTTCGAAAGCGACATCGACACCCAAAGCATCCGCGAGCGCCCGCAGGATCGTCCAGTCCTCGCGCGCGTCGCCCGGAGCGAACACGGCCTTGTCACCGCGCTGTACACGCCCCTCGGTGTTCACATAGGTGCCCGGCTTTTCGGTATAGGCGGCGGCAGGCAGGATGATATCCGCCGCATGCGCGCCCTTGTCGCCGTGATGGCCGATATAGACCTTGAGGCTGTCTTCGAACTTGGTGAAGTCCACCTCGTCTGCACCAAGTGCCAGCAGCACTTTCGGCTTGGCGGCGACGATATCGGCAATGCCGCCCTCTTGCGCAAAGCCAAGCATCAGCGCACCCATGCGGGCAGCGGCCATGTGGAGCGCGTTGAAGCCGTTCCAATCGCCGCGCACCATATTGAAATCATGCGCAATCTTGACCGACGCGGCATGCGCACCGGCAGCAAAACCGCCACCGCCGAGGATGATGGCGGGCTTTTCGGCAGCGTTCAGCGCGTCGCTGACTTCGTCGGGCAGGTTGGAGAGAACTGCAACATCCTCACCCAGGAAAGTCGCCGGATAGGTCGGTTCCCATTCAGGCCCGACGATAAACACCTTCGCGCCCCTCTTGGCCGCCTTGCGCAGGCGCACGTTCACCAGCGGCGCTTCCCAGCGGACATTGCTGCCCACGATCAGGATGGCGTCGGCTTCCTCGATACCGGCGAAGCCCGAGTTGAAATTCACCGCTGCGAGGTTGGACACGTCGTAATCCATGCCCGTCTGACGGCTCTCGATCAGGCCGGAGCCGCTCGCCTTGAGAAGCGCCTTGGCCGCGAACATCGTCTCGCAATCGAGCATGTCGCCTGCCACGGCAGCGATGCTCTTGCCCGGTTTGGCCTTGGCGATGGCCTTGAAGGCCTCGTCCCAGCTCGCCTGCTGCAATTTGCCGCGCTTGCGGATCCACACCTTGTCGAGGCGGCGGCGTGTCAGGCCGTCGACCTGGTAGCGCGCCTTGTCCGAAATCCACTCCTCATTCACATCGTCATTGATGCGCGGGAGCACGCGGAGCACTTCCCTGCCCCGGCTGTCGATGCGGATGTTGGAGCCGACCGCATCGGACACGTCGATACCGATCGTCTTCTTCAGCTCCCACGGCCGTGCCTCATAGGCATAGGGGCGGCTGGTGAGCGCGCCGACCGGACACAGGTCGATCACATTGGCGGAAAGCTCGTGCTTGGCCGCCTGTTCCAGATAGGTGGTGATCTGCATGTCCTCGCCGCGATAGAGCGCGCCGATTTCGTCCACGCCGGCGATCTCCTCGGAGAAACGCACGCAGCGGGTGCAGTGGATGCAGCGGGTCATGATCGTCTTGATCAGCGGGCCCATGGTCTTCTCGGTCACCGCGCGCTTGTTCTCGTGATAGCGCGAGGCACCGCGGCCATAGGCGACCGACTGGTCTTGCAGATCGCATTCGCCGCCCTGATCGCAGATCGGGCAATCGAGCGGGTGGTTGATCAGCAGGAATTCCATCACGCCTTCGCGCGCGGTCTTGACCATTTCGCTGTCGGTACGGATTTCCTGACCTTCGGTGGCCGGAAGCGCGCAAGATGCCTGCGGCTTGGGCGGCCCGGGCTTCACTTCGACCAGGCACATGCGGCAATTGCCGGCGATGCTGAGGCGTTCATGATAGCAGAAACGCGGGATCTCCTTGCCCGCAAGCTCGCACGCCTGCAGCACGGTTGCGCCAGCGGGAACCTCGATTTCCTGTCCGTCTACGGTGACTTTAGGCATTATTCGGCTGCCTCCTGCGGGGTTTCCGGCGCAGCAGATAGTGTGTTGATTGCAGCGTGGTGCAACCCTTCGCCAAGCAACACTCTCAGCGAGTATGGCGAAAGTTCTATCTGGCTTCCTTCTGGAAGACATGGGCCGAGCGAAGGCATCAATTGTTCGAGAGCCTCATCTTCTAGATCGCCCTCACCCTCGGTCCGGTAATAAAAGTCTGCAGCGACAGGATCTGAGTCCACCACGCAATCAGCGAAAAAGAGCGAGGATCGAACCAAGCTGTTATTGGCCGACAATGGCAAGACGCGTTCGGGCGCTTCAGTGAAGGTGGCTACCCAACTCGCGCCGTCAGGAAATCGAGCAAAATAGTCGTGCTGCAACATCATGAATCTCAGATTTCCCGGCCTCAGACCCATCTGAATAGAGCGGCCTGAACGACGCACAGCCTCGCCCAAGCAATCGCTTAGCTCTAGCTCCTCAAAGATATCTGCCGGAGAAACCTCGAACTGTTCGAAACTGGAAAACCCATAGTCAGTCTCATAAATGATCCTTGCAGCAAGTTCAGGAGAACTTTCATAGGCACATGCCGCGTATCGCGACATGGTGCCTGAACGCCGATCACGATTGACAGTCGTCATGCGCTGACGAGGGATTTCGCGTGCAATCCGCGATCCCGTCGGCATGGACATCTCTCTCTCAGGAGCCTGCTCGCTCTGCGCATGGGCAGGCACGTTCGCAAACGTAACGATTGCAGCGGACCCCGGAAGAGCAAGTGCTAGAGCGCAAAGGGCAGAGACAAGCCGCTTCATTCCGCAGCCTCCTCAAAGGCGGCATGGCGCTCGGTGATGCGGCGTTCGATTTCGGGGCGGAAGTGGCGGAGCAGGCCCTGGATCGGCCATGCGGCGGCATCGCCCAGCGCGCAGATGGTGTGCCCTTCGACCTGCTTGGTGACCTGGTAGAGCATGTCGATCTCTTCCAGCTCCGCATCGCCGGTTTCGAGGCGGGTCATCACGCGCCACATCCAGCCCGTGCCTTCGCGGCAGGGGGTGCACTGGCCGCAGCTCTCGTGCTTGTAGAAGTAGCTGAGGCGGCTGATGGCGCGCACGATATCGGTGGACTTGTCCATCACGATCACGCCTGCGGTGCCGAGGCCCGAGCCCAATTCCTTCAGACCGTCGAAATCCATGATCGCGTGGCGGATCTGTTCGGCGGGCACCAGCGGAACCGAGGAACCGCCGGGGATCACGGCGAGGAGATTGTCCCACCCGCCGCGAATGCCGCCGCAATGCTTTTCGATCAGCTCCTCGAAAGTGATGCTCATCGCTTCTTCGACCACGCAGGGCTTGTTCACATGCCCGCTGATCTGGAAGAGCTTGGTGCCCTTGTTGTTCTCGCGCCCGAAAGAGGAGAACCACGCAGCGCCGCGCCGCAGGATGGTGGGCACAACGGCGATGCTCTCGACGTTGTTGACCGTGGTCGGGCAACCATAGAGGCCCGCACCGGCCGGGAACGGCGGCTTCAGGCGCGGCTGGCCCTTCTTGCCTTCGAGGCTTTCGATCATCGCGGTCTCTTCGCCGCAGATATAGGCGCCGGCTCCGCGATGCATGAAGACGTCGAAATCGTAGCCCGTGCCGCTGGCATTATTGCCGATCAGGCCCGCCTCATAGGCTTCGTCGATCGCCGCCTGCAGAACCTCGGCCTCGCGAATATATTCGCCGCGAATGTAGATATAGGCCGCCCGCGCGCGCATGGCGTAACCGGCACACAGCGCGCCTTCGATCAGCTTGTGCGGATCGTGACGGATGATCTCGCGGTCCTTGCAGCTGCCGGGCTCGGATTCGTCGGCATTAATGACAAGGAAGCTCGGACGGCCATCCTTGCTTTCCTTGGGCATGAAGCTCCACTTCATACCTGTGGGGAAGCCTGCCCCGCCCCGGCCGCGCAAGCCGGATGCCTTGATTTCCTCGATAATGTCGTCTTGCGGCTTGGCGATCAGGTCCTTGGTATTGTCCCAGTCACCGCGCATGCGGGCAGCATCGAGGTTCCACGGCTGGAAGCCGTAGACGTTGGTGAAGATGCGATCCTTGTCCTCAAGCATCGTCGACACCTTTCCTGTTCGACTGGTACTGGCGGGTGGCGAGCATCGCCAGGATGCCGCCGAAGACGATCAAAGTGATCCCCATCGGCATTGCCGCGCCACGAGCGATCAGGATCGCAGACACCACGAAGGCGATGACCGAGCCGAGGCCGAGTGCAACAACGCCGCCCATCACCAGTCCCCCCGGTAATCGTGGTTCTCGGTGACCATGTCCTTCAGCGAGGACAGGGCATTGGCGGGCTCGGACGTGTGCCGTCCGGGTTCCTGCGTACCGGTCTTGGGCGTTTCACCCTTCGCCAGCGCATCGAGAACTGCATCGAGCCTCTCGGCGGTCAGGTCCTCGTAATTGTCGTCATTGATCTGGACCATCGGCGCGGTGGCGCAATTGCCCATGCATTCGACCTCGGTGAAGGACCACAACCCATCGTCCGAGACATGGCCGGGCTTCATCCCGCGCTTCTTGCAGGCGGCGATGATATCATCCGACCCGCGCAGCATGCAGGGCGTGGTGCCGCAGACCTGCACATGGAATTTCCCAACCGGTTCAAGGTTATACATGGTGTAGAAGGTCGCGACCTCGAGCACGCGGATCACCGGCTGGTCGAGATAGGAGGCGACATATTCGATCACCGGAAGCGGCAGCCAGCCCTGCGTATCGGTTTCGCGGCCCACCTGGCGCTGTGCAAGATCGAGCAGCGGCATGGTCGCCGACCTCTGCCGACCATCGGGATATTTGGCGATATGCCAGTCCGCCTTCGCCTTGGTCTCGGCGTCGAAGGCGAAGCCACCCCAGCGCTCGCGCAGCTCGGGCGTATCGGGTGCAATGTGTCTAGCGGCCATGACGAGTTACCTTGTTCCGTCGTGCCAAGAACTGCGCGAGAAGCGCATTAACCACAAGCGGCGCCAAAACCATGATTGCAACCATCTGCGTCCAAAGGATCGGTTCAGATCGAACGCCGACCATTTGCACCAAGATAATCGTGCTTGCGCAAACCATCGTCCCTGCGAGCAAGGCAATACGAGAAAGCTTGAGGTAGTT
>CAJXLD010000162.1 GCA_913055595.1 uncultured Altererythrobacter sp. | reverse complement strand
GCCGACGGCCTTGGCGAGCGCGACGGCCTGTTCGCCCATGGCTTTTCGGGTCTCGGCGTCGAGGAAGGGCGACGGGGCCTCCTCGATGACCTTCTGGTTGCGGCGCTGGATCGAGCATTCGCGCTCGCCGAGATAGACGGCGTTGCCGTGAGAGTCGGCGAGCACCTGGATCTCGATATGGCGCGGCTCGGTGACGAATTTCTCGATGAAGATGCGGTCGTCGCCGAAGGACGACGCGGCCTCGGATTTCGAGCGGTCGAAGCCCTCGCGCGCCTCGGCGTCGTTCCAGGCGATGCGCATGCCCTTGCCGCCGCCGCCGGCCGACGCCTTGATCATCACCGGATAGCCGATCTCGTCGGCGATCTTGCGCATTTCCTCGAAATCGGAAATCGCGCCGTCGGAACCCGGAACCAGAGGCAGGCCGAGCGCGCCAGCGGTTTTCTTGGCCTCCACCTTGTCGCCCATGGTGCGGATATGTTCAGGCTTTGGACCGATCCAGGCGATGTCATGCGCTTCGACGATTTCGGCGAACTTCGCATTTTCGGACAGGAAGCCATAGCCGGGGTGTATGGCATCCGCGCCGGTCACTTCGGCAGCGGAGATGATGGCGGCGGTGTTGAGATAGCTCTCGCTCGCTGCGGGCGGGCCGATGCAGACGGCCTGGTCCGCCAGGCGCACATGCATGGCGTCGGCATCGGCGGTGGAATGCACCGCTACGGTCTCGATCCCCATTTCATGCGCTGCACGATGGATGCGCAGGGCAATTTCCCCGCGATTGGCAATCAGTATGCGTTGAATCGCCATGGTACGCCTCAGCCGATAACGACCAGCGGCTGGTCAAATTCGACCGGCTGGCCGTTCTCCACCAGCATCTGCTGGATGGTGCCGTCCTTGGGCGCGGTGATCGGGTTCATCACCTTCATGGCTTCGACGATCAGCAAGGTGTCGCCGGCTTTCACACTATCCCCTTCCTTCACGAAGGGATCGGTGCCGGGTTCAGAGGACATATAGGCGGTGCCCACCATGGGGGACTTCACGGCATTGGATAGGTCTGGAGCGGGAGCTTCTGCAGGAGCGGCAACTTCGGGAGCAGCAGCTGGTGCCGCCGCGGGAGCCGAGGCGGTCACGGGTGCTGCTTCAACAGGAGCAACGCCGCCACCGCGCGAGACGCGGATCTTGCGGTCGCCATCTTCCACTTCGATCTCGGTCAGGCCGGTTTCGGCCAGCATATCCGCCAGTTGGCGAACCAGCTTGGTATCGATCTTCATAGCGGCACTGCGCCCGGTGGAGCCTTTTGTCTCGGCCATGCAAACCTCTTTATGGGTAAATTTCTGTCCAAAGCGCTAGATCGTGCGGCGCAACATGGCAAGGCCTGCGCGCCTGCGAAAGGCCAGATTAGAGCGTGGCGGCATACTCCAAGGCCTCGACGTATCCCTTCACGCCATGCCCCTGAATCGTATGGGCAGCGGCCATGCCTACATAGGAAATATGGCGAAATTCCTCGCGGGTGGTGGGGTCGGAAACGTGCACTTCGATGACCGGCACGGTGATCGACTTGATCGCATCGTAGAGCGCGATGCTGGTATGCGTCAGCGCGCCGGCATTGAGGATGATTGCCCTGGCGTCCTCCGCAAATGCCTCGTGCATCCAGTCGAGCAGATGTCCCTCGTGGTTGGACTGGCGCACATCGACGCGCAGCCCCAGATCCTGCGCGCGGTCCTCCAGCATGGACGCAACATCGTCGAGCGTGTCGGTCCCATAGATCTCCGGCTCACGCAGGCCGAGCAGGTTCAGATTCGGGCCGTTGAGGACGTAGACGATGTTGCTTGGCATGCTTGGCTCCCTTTGGCGGGGGCCATAGCTTCAACTGGGGAAGGGGGGAAGTGAGGTTGGTAGACGGCCCGATAGTAGAAGTTATTCGTCCTTGTCGTCATCAGCTTCGAGATCAAAAAAATCAATGTATCTCCCCTCGATCGGGCCTCCATCGTATGAGCTGGGAAGATACTCCGGATTCACACCTCTCCACGCACCTGATTTGTATTCATCAGGAAAATCATCATCTGCCGGATCGATCCCTCTCTCATCGAGTTCATCGAACCAACGTCTACGTTGAGATTCCGGCAACTTTTCGCCACACCAAGGGCAGTAAAATAGCTGCTGCTTTGCCCCTCCAGCCTTGACCCAATAGATGTCGAACCGGTCATCATAGTGGACTGACCCCCAACGGTTCTGAGGGTGCTTGGCCATATGGTCAGCGGATTGATATTTCTCGTCCATTGCTGCCTTATGGACTGATTCTCAATCACTTTCTACCCGAAGATTGCCTTACCTTTCACCTCTCCACGCCCTTGATCTTTCCCCATTGCCGCGCGGCGGTGTAGCCGAGGTAGCCGGTGCCGAAGAGCGCGTAGAGCGGCTCGGGCAGGCCGTTGAGGTAGGCATTCATGCCCTCTGTAACGTCCCTCGCGGTGTCGGGCTGGAATGCCGCCAGAATACCCATGGGAATGGCGAAGAGCAGCATGACATACATCACGTAGAGGAAGCTGGGGCGGGCGCGGCTGGTCCAGGGGTCGCTGGAATGCGCCTCGGCGATGATGGCGGACATGCGTGCCTCGATCATCTGCAAGTCCTGCGATCCCTCCAGCTTCAGCAGTTCCAGCTTGGCGCGATCGCGCGCGTCCTTGTCCGGTATGACCTTGTCGATGATCGAGGTGATAGGGCCGATGAGGGTTTCGAGAAGGGCCATGACTGAACTCCCGTTTTGCGATTCGCCGTGGGGAATGCGCGGCAAGCCGTTCTGTAGGAAAGGGGTTTCGCCCATTGCGCGTTTGCAATGCAGCGCGAGATCGTCCTAGGAAGCGCGCCAAAAGAGACGGAGAGCCTCCACACATGGGACTGAACAGCAATGTAGCGCAGCGCTATTCCAGTGGCGCGATCCTGCTCCACTGGTTGATTGCATTCGCGCTCGCCGCTGAAATGGCCATCGGTTTCACCATGCCGATGGATGCCAGCGGCTTTGCGCTTGTCCAGCTGCACAAGAGCATCGGCATCACCATTTTGCTGCTGAGCGTGCTGCGGCTGTTGTGGCGCTTGATGTTCAAGGCCCCGCCAAAGGTCGAGCAGGGCTTTACCGGCTTTCTCGCCTCTACCGTGCATGTGCTTCTCTATGCCTTCATGGTGCTCGCCCCCCTGACCGGGTGGCTGATCGTGTCGAGCGCAGAGATCGACGTTCCCACTTTGCTTTTTGGCGTTGTGCCCTGGCCGCATCTGCCGGTGCCGCAAGCGCTCAACCATACATATGAAGAAGCGCATGAGCTGATCGCCTTTGTCGGCATCGCGCTGTTCCTGCTGCATGTGGCGGGGGCACTGCGCCACCAGTTCATGAAGGGCGGCAATTACCTCGCGCGTATGGCACCGGGCAGCGGTGTCGGCCCGGCGCTCTTGCTCACGCTTGGCGTATTCCTGCTGGGCGGAGCTGTCTTCTTCGGCATTGGCCCGCGAGAAGAAGAGCATGATCACGCGACCGATCATGGGCCGGAAGCCGAGGCGCATGAGCATGACGAGGGGGCCGAAGACGAACCGGCAAGCTCTGGCGAGGTTACGGCGGCGGAGGAGGAGCGTGATCACAGCACACATGATCATGGAGACGAAGCCGCTGCGACCGACACGGATGCGGCGCAAGAAGCTGCGGCCGAAGCGGCTCCCGTCGAGGCGCAGCCAGCCGCAGGTCCTCCGCCCTCATGGACGATCCAGCCCGGCGGTTCGCTGCGTTTCTCAGTTGCCAGCGGCGATATGCAGCTGAACGGAAGTTTCGGCAGTTGGGGCGGTTCAATCGCAATGGACCCGGACAATCCCGCCACCGCGCAGATTTCCATCGATATCCAGCTGGGCAGCGCAACTTTGGGCGACGCGACACAGGACAACATGCTGCAGGGCGCGGACTTCTTTGCGACGAGTGCCAATCCGACTGCCAACTGGCGCTCGACCTCTGTCACCGCGCAGGGCGATGGCCGCTATCGTGCCGACGGCACATTGTCGTTAAAGGGCGTGAGCCGTCCGCAGGCCATTAGCTTCACGCTTTCGGGCAACGGGAGCAGCCGCTCGGTCGCCGGGCAAGCAGTGATCGATCGTAATGCCTTCGGAGTCGGCGTGGGTGATGCTGCATCTGGCCTTGGAGGCAATGTTACGGTGAACTTCGCTTTCGACGCGACCCGCTAGGTCGCGCGGCACCTATTCGTAAAGCGTATAGCCATCTTCATCGACCGGATTGCGATCGTTCTGCGCACATTGGAATTCGATCAGCGTGCCATGCCGGTCGCGGCGGTAACGCACGGTCACTTCCCACGGCTCTTCCAGAGCGAGGGGATCGGTCATGGTCATTTCGTTGACGAGGATGTCGGGATCATCTTCCGAGAGGTGAATGCGCTCGACCAATCGAAACTGGTCCGAATGGGTGCCGCCTTCACCGATCTCCAGCTCGTCCCATATTCCGATCGTGTCCACCACCAGCGTGTCACCCTCCCAATGGCCGATGGAATGGCCGTGATAGGTCGGGTCGAGTTCTTCTAGCGGCGGGTGTTCGCGCCCGTCGGTCCAGATCGTGCGCGTCTGCATCCAGGCCTCCTGGTTGATCGTCACGCGGCCCGGAGTGAAGAGAAACTCATACGGGTATTGCGGCAATTGCATGATGCGCGGCAGGCCGGGCGGGGCGCAATTGCCGCGCGGCCGACGCTCGATGCCGTTATTGGCGAGCACTTCGGCGCGCCATTCCTCCCACTTTTCCAGATACTCGCCTTTCAGCTTGGGCTGGCTAGGTGGCGGCGCATCGGGACCGCGATCGAAGGTCATGAACCAGATGCCGCCCCAATCGGGTAGCTGGTCGAGCTCGTGAAAACGCCCCTTGGCAAAGCCTGCGCTTTCCCGCGCTTCAATGCCGAGGGGGACGGGGGAGGAGACCTGCGCCGATGCCGCCGTGCCGACCAACAGGGCAAGGCTTCCCAAAACCAGCCATGTTCTCATTCGACGGTACCCAAGGTGGAGCCGTCGGCCAGCCTGATGCCCTGATAGGCGGCACCTTGCGCCCCGCTCCTGAGAGGATGGACATAGAGTTGCACCTTGTCACCTTGGCGGATGGTCCGACGTGTCCAACCTTCCTGGATCAAATTGTTGGGGCTGGTCATTTCAATTGACCATTCTTCCTCTTGCCCGTCGACATTGGCCACAATGCGGATGAAGGCGTGGGGGTTCTGCCACCTGAATTGCACCACGGTAGCATCGAGCATTACGGTGCGCTGCATATCGAACATCGAATATGAATGGTGGGCCGCTGCAGGCAGGGAAGCGCTGCCCAGGGCAAATGCAGCAAGAGCAAGTTTGATTCTCGTATTCATTTTCTTTCTCCGCTCACAATTGCGGGACGTTCACGGGCTCGCCATTTTTTGGCATGCCGCTGTCGAGTACGGTTCCGTCCGCCTTCACCAGGTCAAGGAAAAGGCCGCCATGCGCGCCGTCGCGCAGTGGATTCATGCGCAAGGTCACCTGCTCTCCTGACCGCAGCGAGACACGGTTCCAGCCCTGTCTTTTGAGATTGTTGGGACTGTTGAGCTCGATGCTCCAGCGAATGGTACGGCCCTCCTGCTCGACATCGATCTCGATAAAGGCATGGGGGTTGGTCCACTGGAATTCGGCCACCGTACCTTCCAGCGTCATGATCTGGCGCTGGTTGAACATGGCAAAGCTGTGATGCGCGGCGGCAGGAATGGCGAGTACCGCCAGCACGGCTGCAATGGGAAGCAGGAGCCTGTTCATTCGTCATCCTCCCCGATTTGCGTCATGCCGCGTTCCTCAGCCGTTTCACTGCCCAGATCGGTGCCAGGCAAATTGGCATTATAGGCAAGGATGCAGTTCGCTTCATTGATATCGGTGTAGTCGGCGCGGAGGAATCGTTTGGTCGATTTCCATTCGCCCTCCCACATGTTGGGATCGATAAGTTCGTATTCGACTTCCATCACCGTGCCATCTTCCACCAGGCGAATGCGCTCGATCAGTTCGAAATCTTCCGAAATCGGGATGCCCAGGTCAATCCAGTGGTTGTCCGTCTCGAAATACTTCGTGCGCACCACCAGCGTGTCGCCTTCGAAATGGCCGATGCTCTCACCATTATAGCTCGGCACGACGAGGTCGGGGTTCGAATGTTCGCGCCCGTCGAGGAAGATCGTGCGGACCGAATTGTTGAAGCCCGAGATCATGTAGACCGCGGTCGGGATCTGGATGAAGGCATGCGGCCAGACACGCGTCATGA
>CAJXLD010000161.1 GCA_913055595.1 uncultured Altererythrobacter sp. | reverse complement strand
TGGGCAAGGCGTTTTGCCGCTTATTGCACGAGTGTGCTGGGATTCTTGCAGTCAAAACAGTCCCGCCACTGCCCAGCACGCGCCGACAATCAGGAATATGCCCGACAGGTCCAGCACCAGGCCCGCCCCGACCATCCGCGGCAACTGGATTCGACCGGTCGCCCAGGCAATGGCATTGGGTCCTGTTCCGGCAGGGAGCATGAACCCCCAGCTTGCCGCCAGTGCGGCAGGCATGGCCAGCAGCATCGGGTCTCCGCCAAGCGCGGCGGCGAGGCTTGCAACCACCGGTATGATACCGCTGGCCGTCGCGACATTGCTGGCAAATTCGGTCACCAGCACAACCATACCGACCAACGCCAGCGCGACCAGCACCATGGGAACACTCGACAGTGGCAGGAGCGCATTGCCCAGCCAGTCGGCAAGGCCGGTGCGCGTCATCGCCGCTGCCAGCGCCAATCCGCCGCCGAACATCATGATCACACCCCAAGGAGCGCGATCGGCTTCTTTCCACACCAGCAAGCGTCGCCCTGTGCCGTCGGGCAGGATGAACAGCGCGAAACCGGCCAGGATGGCGATGGTCCCGTCGGTCAAGGATCCTTCGGGCAGGAAGCCCGCCAGGACCGGCCGGGTCATCCAGAGCAGGAAGGTGACAGCGATGACGGGTATGAGCCGTCGTTCAGGAATCGTCCAAGGGCCATGAGGGTCGATTGCCTCGCATGCAGCAACGCTGTCGAAAGGGTGACTTGCGACTTGCTGCACCTTGCTGATGATGAAAGCCGCCAGGGGTACGCCCAATATGACGATGGGA
Source organism: uncultured Altererythrobacter sp. (assembly GCA_913055595.1). Taxonomy (GTDB): domain Bacteria; phylum Pseudomonadota; class Alphaproteobacteria; order Sphingomonadales; family Sphingomonadaceae; genus Alteraurantiacibacter. The sequence continues at coordinate 5,668 of CAJXLD010000161.1, read as the reverse complement.
ATGCCGAAAGCCGCCCACAAAACGAAGCTGATCTCCAGACCGATCGTCTCCTTCAGCAGCGCCACGGCAATGGCATTGGTGGGTGAACCGATGATTGTTCCCAGCCCGCCAATGCTGGCGGCAAAGGCAATGCCCATGGGCAGCGCCCCGCTGAGGCCGAGCTTGTCTTCTCCCATCGCCCCGCCACCGGCCAGCACTGCCAGCGCCATGGGCATCATGATCAGCGCGGTCGAAGTATTGGAAATGATGTTCGAGAGAATTGCCGAGGCGACCATGAAGGCGACAAGGATGCCGGTAGCGCCGCCGCTATCTCCAATGCGCCTGAGCAGGAACAGGGCCAGTCGCTTGTGCAATCCTGTCCGCTCGATCGAGAGAGCAATGAAGGCCCCGCCCAGCAGCAGGAACAGCGTGGGGGAATAGTAGTTTCCGGCCACTTCGCTTGCGGTTCCCCCGCCTGAGAAGGGCAGGACAACGAAGGGGAGCAGGGCGGTGGCCGTGAGGGGTATGGCTTGTGTCATCCACCAGGAGGCCATCCACACGACCAGCCCGGCCACGTGCCAGGCAGCTTGCGGCATTCCTTCGGGTGCAGGAAGTACAAGCGTCAGTGCAAATCCTGCCAGTCCGACAAAGAAGCCCACACGGCCTGCGCGTGACGCTGGTGCATTAGGCGACAAATTTGCTCTCCCCTCACATTTGGCTACGATCCTAGCCAGTGAAGCTCATCCGGCAAGGAGGCGTGTGTGGCAGAAGGCAAGGTTCTGGGGATTGGTGGCGTTTTCGTGCGCTCGGGCAACCCTGCTGCACTGGCAGAATGGTACCGCGAGCATCTGGGCTTTGTGGTGACCGAATCCGGCCAACCCGATCCGGATGGCAATTACGTCTGGATGCAGGACGCCGGACCCACCGTCTATTCCTTCTTCCGCGCCAATAGCGACTATTTCGCCGAAGACCGGCAGGTGATGATCAATCTGCGCGTGGAAGGTCTCGATGCGTTGCTCGCGCGGCTGGAGAATGCCGGAATTGCAGTGAGCCATCGTGAGGAGATGGACGGGGTTGGGCGCTTTGCCCGCATCCATGATGCCGACGGCAATCCGCTGGAACTGTGGGAGCCTTCCTAGTCCCGGCTTTGTCCACCTGCGACCGGTGCGGAAAGAAAATATTTTGGTTTTCCTAGAAACCTTCTGTTTCCAAATTCAGGCTTCTTGACCATCTGCGATGCTCGAAAAGGCAAAACAAGCCAAATACGGGTTATCGCAGGAGCTTACAAAAATGGCTGCAACCACTTCACGTAGCGACGTGCTGCGCACGTTTGCCTTGGCAGGAGCGGCGGCATTCGCCCTGGCCAGCAATGCAGCGCAGGCCACCGACGGATATTTCCTCAACGGCAAGGGTGCCAAGGCCAAGGGCATGGGCGGTGCAGCCATTGCCTATCCGCAGGATGGCATGTCTGCCGCCAACAACCCCGCATCGATCACAGCTGTCGATGCACGCATGGATGTGGGCGTGGAAATTTTCATCCCCAAGCGTGGGGCGAGCATTTCCGGCAATGGCGCGGGGCTGGATGGCGACTATAGCGGCAACGGTTCCAATCCCTTTGTCTTGCCGGAGTTCGCATATGTCCGGCCGCTGTCTGACAGCGTGACTGTAGCGTTGGCGATCAATGGTAATGGCGGGATGAACACCACCTATGAAAAGGCCAACCCCTTTGCCGCCTTCGGCGCGACGGGAGAGGCCGGCGGAGATCTGAAACAGATTTTCATTACTCCGACTGCGGCGGTAGAATTCGCCGAAGGCCACAGCTTTGGCGTTTCGCCCATCCTGCTGATCCAGGGCTTCCGAGCCAACGGTATCCAGCCATTCGCCATGGCCTCTGCCGACCCGACCAATTTCACCGATCGCGGCAATGACTGGACCTTCGGTGCGGGCCTACGTGTCGGCTATTTTGGCGAGCTGACCGATCAGGTTTCAATCGGAGCCTTCTACCAATCCACCATCTGGTCTGGAGAATTTGACAAATATGCCGGCCTTTTTGCCCAACAGGGCGGTTTCGATGTGCCGACATCCTATGGCGCGGGTATCGCGATCAGGCCAACACCGGACATTGTCCTTGCTGCCGATATCAAGCGGATCGAATATTCGGGCGTGCAGTCGGTCGGCAATCCGCTCGCTCCGCTGTTTTCAGGCGTTCCCTTCGGTGCGGACAATGGTCCCGGCTTCGGCTGGAGGGATGTGACCGTGTTCAAGCTTGGGGCCGATTATGCAGTGAATGAGGGCCTGACCGTTCGCGCTGGCTACGGACGATCCGACAACCCCATCCCTGCATCCGAAACCTTCGTCAATATCCTCGCGCCCGGCGTGGTGCAGGATCACTTCACTGTCGGTGCCACTGTCGGCATTGGTGAAGGAATGGAATTAACCGGCTTCGTCATGCATGCACCCAAGAACGAAGTGCAGGGCGCCGGGTCCATTCCGCTGCCCTATGGCGGCGGCGAAGCCGATATCCGCCTGTCGGAGACATCCTTCGGCCTCGAATTCGGGATCGAATTGTAAGGGGGTTGGCGGCGGAGGTGAAGGCCTCCGCCAACCGCATCCTACTTCGGAGCCAGCACCATCAGCATCTGGCGGCCTTCGAGCCTTGGGAAGGCCTCGACCTTGGCGACATCTGCCACATCGTCCTGCACGCGCTTGAGCAGGTCCATGCCCAGGTGCTGGTGCGCCATTTCGCGGCCGCGGAAGCGCAGGGTGATCTTCACCTTGTCGCCATGCTCGATGAACTTGTTCACGTTGCGCATCTTCACGTCGTAATCGTGCGTGTCGATGTTGGGACGCATCTTCACTTCCTTGATGTCCTGCGTCTTCTGCGTCTTGCGCGCCAGATTGGCCTTTTTCTGGGCCTCGTAGCGGTGCTTGCCGACATCGAGGAACTTGCACACGGGCGGGTCTGCATTGGGCGAGACTTCGACCAGGTTCAGGCCGACATCGGCTGCCTGTTCGATCGCTTCTTCGGTGTACATGACTCCGATATTCTCGCCATTTTCGTCAATGACGCGAACTTTTTCGGACTGGATGAGATGGTCGTAACGGGGGCCGGACTTGACCGGCGGTGCCATCATGCGGCGTGGTGGACGTGGTATGGGCTATGCTCCTGTTGCTACGGTTTGTGTGGCGCCTATGTAGTGATGATTCGCCCGCTAGGCTAGGGGGATGTGATTGTTAGAGGGACACGGCCCAGGAAGGGTTCGGGATTCCCAACACTTCCCAGACCAAGCCAGCCATGCGCGGCAAAATGTAGAGCGCGAAGCTGAAGAAACCGCACGAGATTAGGAGAAATGAGGGCCAGTAGCCCGGAGGAAATGCGCTATCTTGCTTCCGCCATCGCTGGCCCAACATGGCGCCAGTGAGTATTGCACCCAAAATGAAACTGGAAGGCCAAAGCTCCGCAAACGGGTATTTGTCGCCCAAGGCCTGACCAACGAGCAGCGCAAAAAGACCATAGCAGGCCAAAAGCACTGCAGCTGACACAATGAAGTTTCGCAGCAATTCCGCGTAGCCGTGCTTGCGCGAAGCGACCGCCACCAGAATCGTCGCCAATACGAATATTGCGATATGCCAAGGCGTGATAGTTGCAATTGCCCAATCGATTGGAGCAAGATCTATCACGCCGCCTCGCGCCAAAGCGGGAAGCGTGCCAGCTTCCTGTCAGTCGGAACCATCGCATCAATGGCCCTTGCCGGTTGCAGTGCCTCCACTATCGCCGGGTCTGCCGCATCCATTCCTCCGGTTAACGAACCGAAGGCGGGCAGGATCATTCGGCCTGACCCGCAGGCATCCCCGCTCACCACGGCGCAGGGGCGACGGATATGCTTGTCGCGCACGGTCAGCTTGAGGCGCGGGTGGAAATGGCCCGAAAGTTCAGGGCGCGTCTCGCCGCGCTGGGCTTCGTGTCGCAGGATCATGCCGGCGAGTTCGAGTTCTTCGACGAATGTTCCGCCGCATGCTGGGCGCTTCTCGCCATCGTGATTGCCGGCGATCCAGACAAAATCGAGCGCGCGGGTGAGCGCATCGAGCATGCCTGCTGCATGGCCTTCCAGACGGTGCGCCCCTTCGGCATCGTGAAAATTGTCGCCGAGCGTATAGACGCGGCGGGCACCGGTATCCTTCACCGCCTGCGCGAGGCGTTCGAGTGTTTCGCGGCTGTCATAGGGCGGCAAAAACTGTCCATGGCCGGCGAAGTAGCTTGCCTTTTCGAGATGAAGGTCTGCCACCAACAGCGCTTTTTCGCGCGGCCAGAACAGTGCATTGGTGCGCGTCAGGCGGAATTCCTCTCCGCAAAAGTCGAAGGCGAACGAAACGGGAACCATTGCCTTCACTTGCCGCGCGGCGAGGGGTTTGGCAAGGGTTGTATATGGACTGGAAAGATCAAACCCAACAAGCCCGCGACTGGTTCGAATCGCTGCGTGACCGGATCTGCGCCGAATTCGAGGCAATCGAGCGCGAGGCAGGCTCTGACGCAGCATTCGAATACACGCCCTGGGACCGCGACACCGATGACGGGTCGGAAGGTGGCGGCGGCGTGCGCGGGCAGATGAAGGGCAAGGTGTTCGAGAAGGTGGGCGTCAATGTCTCGACCGTCTCGGGAGAATTCGCCCCGCAATTCGCCGCAACGATCAACGGCGCCGATGAAGACAATCCCGGGTTCACCGCTACGGGCATCTCACTCGTGGCGCATATGGCCAATCCGCATGTGCCTGCCGTGCATATGAACACGCGCTTCCTGACCACGCAAGCGGCATGGTTCGGCGGCGGGGCTGACCTCAACCCGCCAATTCCCTATGAAGAGGATACCGAGGCCTTCCATGCCCGCTTCCGCGCAGCCTGCGCGGCGCATAACCCCACCTATTACGACAAGTTCAAGAAGTGGGCGGACGACTATTTCTTCATCCCCCACCGCAATGTTGCGCGCGGCGTGGGCGGTATTTTCTACGATCACCTCGAATGCGCGGACGAGGCCGAGTTCGAGCGCAATTTCGCTTTCACCAGGGATGTGGGCGAAGCATTTCTCGATTCCTTCCCGACTATCGTGCGAAAGCGCATGGAGCAGGAATGGACGGCAGAAGAAAAGGCCGCCCAGCTCGAATGGCGCGGCCGTTATGTCGAATTCAACCTGGTCTATGACCGTGGCACTTTGTTCGGCCTCAAGACCGGCGGCAATATCGACGCGATCCTGATGAGCCTGCCGCCCGAGGTGACGTGGAGTTGAACGCCACGTAGAATCCGGCATAAGGTTGCAGTCGTAACCGTATTACCGAATATCCGGAGTCTACATGCGTATCCTGTTTTCTGTCGCGGCGGCGGCATCGCTGTTGCTTTCTGCTGGTTGTGCGCAGGAGCAGGCTGACCGCGTCGTCTCTCCCATCCTGACGGGCGAGCAAGCCTTCGACGAGTTTACTTTCGCCCAGCCGCAAGTGGCGCGGGTGACGCATCTGTCGCTGGCACTCGAGCTCGATTTCGAAAGCAAGGATGTGTCAGGCACGGCACAGCTCGATATCGAGGCAGCACCGGACGCGCAGGAGATCGTTCTCGATTCCGATGGCTTGCGGATCGAGAGTGTCTCCGATGATGGCGGCCATGCGCTCGATTGGACAATCGGTGGACATGTTGACGAAAA
>CAJXLD010000160.1 GCA_913055595.1 uncultured Altererythrobacter sp. | reverse complement strand
GACGATGCCGATCTTGGCACCCTGGTAGAACTGGATATTGATGTTCGACAGCACCGGCTTTTGCGCACCGGGGAAAGTCTTCGTCATGCCCTTCATGACATATGCGTACTGGGCGGCCATTCGTCGTCCTTTGCGGGGTAATCGTGTGGTGTCTGGATTTGCCCGCGCAAATAGGGGCTAAGTGCGGTCGGGGCAAGGTGATTGAAGCGGCGATCGCCGGTGGCAGCCTAATGCTTGTCGCTCGGCACCTTTGCGTCCTATAGCGATATAGTGTCAACTGAAACCGAATCTCCACCGGACCCGACCGAGCACAGCCTGCTCGAAGACGCTTATGCCATGCTGACCGGTTGTATCATGGTGGCACTAGGGCTGGTGCTGATGAAGAGTGCGGGGATCGTCACTGCCGGCGTTGCGGGCATTGCGCTGCTGATATCCTACTACGTGCCCTATGGGGTGGGGCTGCTTTTCCTCCTGCTCAACATACCTTTCCTCCTACTGGCCGCGAAGACGCTGGGGCGCGAATTCTTCATCAAGACGACGGTCGCAATCTTGCTGATATTTGTGCTGGCAGACGTGGCGCGTAGTGCGATGATCATTGACTGGGTCCATCCTGCTTTTGCGGCACTGGCGGGTGGTACTCTGGTGGGTGTGGGAATTCTCGCATTGGTGCGTCACCGCACGGGCGTGGGTGGGGTGAACGTTGTCGCCCTATGGGCTCAGAAATCCCGCGGTTGGAATCTCGGACGATTGAGCATGGTGCTCGACGCGGGGATTCTGGCCGCCGCCGCATACTCGCTGACCCTGGAGCAATGGCTGTGGTCGATGCTGAGCATACCGGCAATCTATATGGAATTGATCGCCTATCACAAACCAGGGCGCTATCTGGGGCACTCTCGGCGGTGAAGGTTGATGCTTGCTGCCTTCCGACTTTGCGCTTGGGAGTTTTGACGGAAAACCGTCCCCCGGACGGTTCTCTCTGGTCAAAACTGGTCGGGGAGACAGGATTCGAACCTGCGACCCTCTGTTCCCAAAACAGATGCGCTACCAGGCTGCGCCACTCCCCGACCGATTCTGTGCGGAAGGCTGGTGGGCCCGGCAGGATTCGAACCCGCGACCTAGCCGTTATGAGCGGCCAGCTCTAACCGCTGAGCTACAGGCCCTGCACCACCGGGGCGAACCCCTTTCCGCGGCGCGGGAACTAGCGGCAGCTAGCCACGCTGGCAAGCGGCATAAGCACAAGTGACGCATTACCTTGTTCACGACTTCGCCATCTTTGATCGAAAAACCGACTTGCGCACGCCCGCTTGCGGCAACAGCAGACCTTCATTCCGTCTAAGCCGTGCTCTCATCTCTTTCAAAGTTGCCATGCGGCGTCATCTCTGGGGACGACAGGGGCAGGGTGACATGCAAGCTTTCATCTTCGAAGATGAAATTGCCTCCGGCGGAGCAAACCTCAGCCTGGGCAAGCCGGAAGGAAAACCCGGCGCCGAACATGCCCGCGGAGATGACCGGCCGATCCTCGGGGATGGGCGTAGCAAATTTGTCGGGCAGGGCGGCCAATGCAGCGGGCAACTGCAGATCGAGGGCAATTATTCCATCGCTGCTGCTGAGCGTTACGCTGACGTTTTCTCGCAGGGCGAGCGATCCTGCCAGAGTGGCGAAGATGCGCCAGATCATCACCAGCAACTCTTCTCGGGCCAGGCCGGTGGTGAAGGGCGAACCCGACATGCGCAGTTCAAAGCCGGCATCCCTGTTCCGCAGCACGCCTTCCAGCCGTTGGATGGTCTGCAGCACAACTTCGCGCAGGTCGGCATCGCCTGCGTCTAGCTCCATGGCGCCGGATTCGAGCTTGGTTAGCCGGTCGATCTCGTCAAAACTGGCAAGCAGTTTCGCTGCGTCGACCGCTACGCCCGCTGCCAATGCGCGATATTCATTGGGGACGTGACCGAACATCTGCTGTTGGATGATCTCGGCGAAACCCTGGATTGCATTCACAGGGGTACGCAGTTCGTGGAGAAGCTGGCGCATGCGGTCCGCCGCACTATCACTGGCGGTCTCGTCGTTGGCAGCGACCGGAACCTCGAATTCAGGACGCCTGATGCGGCCGAGATAGCCGGTGAAATGGCCAGCCTCATCAAATATTGGCTCGGCATCGATCAGCCACTCTCCCGAGATTATCTCGGCGCCATCGATCAACAGCCGTGCACTTTGCAAGGGCTGCCGCAGTCGCATGGCTTCGACCCCGGAAGGGGCTAAGCTTCCCATTCGGCCGATCAGTTTCATTCCCACGACCAGCGGTGCGATATCTCCCTGCGCCCAAGTGATGCGCCCGCTGGCATCTGCGCTGAACTGGAATTGTTCGAGCGGATCGGTCTGGCCCTCATCGACCAGGTCCCCAAGTGGCAAGCGCGGTGCCTCTTGGCCGACGCGCTTTGCTTCACGAAAGGCTTCGATCCGACGCAACAGCGCCCGGATACCGTCCTCCTGTTTGCCTTCGGCAACATTCGCCAGCTCTTCGGCTTCGATCGGAATTCCGTCCGGCTGCGGCAGTACCCGGTCTTGCACGCCAAGCTGTTCCAGCATGGATGTTGCCCCGTCTGGGAGGTCCCGCCGGTGGCGCAGGAAACCGCGGGCAACTATGGGAAGCTTGGGGATCAGAAGCTGCCAATCCCGCTCACTCAGTCTCGCCGTGGCGAGGGCGGCAGCGGCGGGCTTGGCATCGCCTCTCGCCAAGAAGGCCACAATGCGCCGATTGCGTAGACGCAGGCCCGGTTCGCGCAGGATTCTCGAGCGTTCTTCCTCGGGAATGTGCTCGGAAAGTTCCGCGAGCCTGAGAAAGGCGAGATGGGTAAGTACAACAGCATTACGCGAGGACAGACCGGGTTCGATCAGCAGCCGCTCGCGATCTTCGGCGCTCATTTGCGCCGCCTGTTCCAGGAATGCGAGGATCTTGTCATAGCGCGGTTCGTCATCTTCCGCCGTCGGCTTGCTGCCCAACAGGTCGATCAATTGCCGGAATTGCGTGCGCGCAGCCGTTTCGCCACCCGGACGGGTGCGAAGCACGGTTACGAGACGGTCATCGAACAGCATTTGTTAACGCGAATCCCATTTGCAGCGCAGATTCTTGCGCATCATGCCAATAGACCGTCTCGTCCCCTGCGGCGCGCCTGCCGGATCACGCGTTGCAAAGCGGGACAATTGGCTCCATAAAAAATAATGTTTCGGATTGGGCGGCTATCGCGCATATTTCGTTACGCGAACGCGAAGCAGTTGAACTTCAACCATGCGGGATAGAACAATGGCCACGCTGGACAATATCGACAGACGACTTCTGGCAGAGCTGCAGGCAGAAGGAAGGGTGACGAATGTTGACCTTGCAAGTCGGGTTGGGCTGACTGCGCCGCCTTGCCTGCGCAGGGTGCGAGCGCTGGAAGACTCGGGCGTGATTCGCGGTTATCATGCCGATCTCGACGCATCCAAGCTGGGCTTCGCGATTACCGTATTCGCCATGGTCAGCCTGCGCAGCCAGGCGGAAGAGGACCTGAGGGCTTTCGAGAACCACATCAAGGCGCTGCCCGAAGTGCGCGAATGCCATATGCTCAATGGGGAGATCGATTTCATCCTCAAGATCGTCAGCCAGGATTTGCAGAGTTTCCAGGAATTCCTGACCAGCAAGCTGACGCCGGCACCCAATGTGGCCAGCGTCAAGACCTCTTTGACTATCCGCACGGCCAAGCACGAGCCGGGCGTTCCATTGGAGTAAGGACGATGCGCGCAGTTCTGATTTCCGCCATGCTGCTGGTAGCCATTCCCGGATCATTGGCAGCGCATCATTCGTTTGCCGTCTTCTTCGACGAGACACAAACTGTTGCGATCGAGGGAGAAGTGACTGCCTTCCGCTTTACCAATCCGCACGCCACCATCGCGCTCGATGTGGTTGGAAGTGATGGCAATATCGAGAAATGGCGCGTGGAAACGACCGCCCCAGTCGTCTTGCGGCGGCGCGGCTGGTCTCGCACCAGCCTTCATGCCGGCGACCTGGTCAAGATCGATGGGTGGCCGTCGCGTGACGGCAAGCCTTACCTGCGCCTGCGCAGTGCCACGACCATGGATGGCACCCCAATCGGGCAGGCCTTCACCATAGGTGACGATTAATGCGTAACGCGCTGTTTGTTATGGCATTTATAGCCAGCCCCGTCGCCGCCCAGGATCATCCCGATCTCTCCGGCTTCTGGGCGCCGGATTTTGGTCCGGTGGAGCGTCCGCAAGACTTGATGGACAAGCTACCCGATGGCGTGGGCATGGTGGAAGATACCGGTGTGGCCGAGTTCCCGCGCGGCGAATTCGGCGAACTCGTGCTGACGCCGGAGGCAGCTGCCCATGCGGAAAACTGGCATGCGGAAAATGACATGACGATCGCTCGCGTCTGCCTGCCGCCCAGCATCGTCTATGCCAGTCAGGGGCCATTTCCGTGGGAAGTGCACCAGACGGAGGATCTGATTGTCTTCAAATATGAATATTTCGACCAGACGCGACTGATCTTCATGGATGGCCGCGAACATCCAGGTGAGGATTATCCGCACACCAAAATGGGCTTTTCGACGGGGCACTGGGATGGTGATGAGTTGGTGGTCGACACCACCCATATCGCTGCGTCGACCATCACCAATAACGGCCTCGACCATACGGATGATATCGTGATGCAGGAGCGCTATCGGTTGGTGGATGACGGCACGCGCCTGGTTTCGACCCAATGGTTCAGCGATCCCGCCGTGATCGAAAATGACGGCGCGCGCTTTATCTCCTGGTCGAAGCGCGAGGGAGAGCATATCTATCCCTACGAATGCGATCCAAGCTTTGCGCTTGAATATCAAAGTGTTGGATCGGAATAATCTGTCCTTAAGCGATAATTGCCCGGATTTGAGTTGAGGCCTTACAACAGCTAGTCTTGTCGCCAGCGATCGACAGATCACCGCCCACGCCGACACAAGACGAGCGAGAGAGCATGAAACTGCAGCGAATCTATGATCAAGGTGCCAAGGTATATTTCCTTGTCGCGACAATGGCTCTGATCGTGATTGCCTTTATCCTTTTGGGGACTGCGGCCTATAATATCATTGTGGACCTGGCCAACCCGGAGGAGCTTTCCGTTAGCGCGCTGGGAAGCGTCGGCTTGCTCATTATTGGCTTTGCCATCGTCGAGACGTCCAAGTTTATTGCAGAGGAAGAACTCTTCACGGACCGGGAATTGCGGTCCTATTCGGAATCGCGCCGGTCGTTGACAAAGTTCGTCACCATCATCGTGATTGCCGCCAGCTTAGAAGGACTTGTGATGATCTTCCGTGCTAGCCGGACAAATGTTGCGGACTCTTATTACGGCGTGCTGATCCTGTTTGCGGCAATGTTGGCACTGGTCGCGCTCGGGCTCTATCAGTGGCTTTCAAGTCGCGTTGTAACCGACGAACGGGAAACAGAACCGAAAGAGTAGGTTCGGCGCAGCTTTTCCGCCCAACACGACAGAATTGACTCTCTTCCGAAACGGGTGCTCTCTTCCGTGCGGGTTGCGTGATTTTCGGGGGAGAATATCATGGAAAGAAGACTTTCACTTGTCACTGTAGCAATCCCGGTCATGCTGATTGCGGCGTGCAGTCAGCCGGATGAAGCGCCTGCTGCCGATCCGGATGCCGTGCTTGCGGCCATCCACGAGGTGGAGAATGGGCAGCTTGAAGCACTAAACGCCAATGATCTTGCGGGTGGCGTTGCCGTCTATGGAGAGGGTGCCACGCTTTATGTCGATGGTATGGCACCAGCGGTGGGCGCAGAGGCAATCCAGGCACATATGGCTGCCATGTTCTCCGACCCCGGATTCAACGTTGAGATGGACGAAAATTCCTACAAGAGCTGGGTCGCTGCGAGCGGCGATCTGGCGGTCACAAGCTTTACCGGTCTGTTTTCACGAACGAATGAGGAAAGCGGAGACGTTGTGACCGAACCTGTGGTCAACCAGACCGTGTGGCAGAAGCAAGCCGATGGCAGCTGGAAGAATGTCCACGACGTCAACATGGTGTATGTTGCAGAGGCCGCTGAAGCGCCTGCGGAGTAGCAGCGTCTGTCAAGCAGGCGGGCGGTGTCTACTCGCCGTCCGCCTCGCGATCCGCCAGATATTCTTCAAGCCATTTGATCGTGTAATCGCCTAACAATATGTCGGGCTGCTTGATCAGCTCTGCATGCAGCGGGATCGAGGTTTTCACGCCTTCGATCACCATTTCCTCCAGAGCGCGCTTCAACCGCATGATGCAGCCTTCGCGCGTCCGGCCATAAACGATCAGCTTGGCGATCATGGAATCGTAGAAAGGCGGGATGCTGTAACCGGCATAGAGCCCGCTATCGACGCGCACATGCATGCCGCCCGCCGGGTGGTATGCGGTGACCTTTCCGGGGCTGGGCACAAAGGTGAAAGGGTCCTCGGCGTTGATGCGGCATTCGATCGCGTGGCCGGAGAAGACCAGCTCCTCCTGCTTCACCGACAACG
>CAJXLD010000159.1 GCA_913055595.1 uncultured Altererythrobacter sp. | reverse complement strand
GCGTTGCGAGGAAACGCTCGGCATCGAGAGCGGCCATGCAGCCCGTGCCTGCAGCGGTGACCGCCTGCCGATAGGTATGGTCCATCACGTCACCGCAGGCAAAGACGCCCGGAATGGCAGTCTTGGGAGTGCCGGGTTCGACCAGGAGATAGCCGCCCGCATCCATTTCCAGCTTGCCCTTGAACAATTCGGTAGCCGGCGCATGACCGATGGCAACGAATGCCCCGTCCACTTCCAGCGTGCTCCTTTCGCCGGTCTGCGTATCGACCAGTTCGAGATGGTGCAACTTGCCATCGTCGCCTGCGACAAAGCGCTCCACGGTCTTGTTCCATAGCGGTGTTATCTTGTCGTTCTTGAGCAGGCGATCCTGCAATATCTTTTCCGAACGCAATTCGTCGCGGCGGTGGATCAGCGTCACATCGTCCGAATGATTGGTGAGGTAGAGCGCTTCTTCGACAGCAGTATTGCCGCCGCCGATAACCGCCACCTTCTTGCCGCGATAGAAGAAGCCGTCGCAGGTGGCGCATGCGGAAACGCCTTTGCCGCCCAGTTCTTCTTCCCCCGGAACACCCAGCCATTTTGCCTGCGCACCGGTAGCGATCACCAGCACATCGCCGATATATTCATCGCCGCTATCGCCGATGGCCTTAAAGGGGGAGCCGTTTGCGAGGTCCACCTCGACAATCGTGTCCCACATCAAGCGCGTACCAACATGTTCTGCCTGCTTCTGCATCTGTTCCATCAGCCAGGGGCCCTGGATGACATCGGCAAAGCCGGGATAGTTCTCGACATCGGTGGTAATCGTAAGCTGGCCACCCGGCTGAAGGCCCTGCACCACGATCGGTTCCATCCCGGCGCGCGCGCCGTAAATCGCCGCAGAATAGCCGGCAGGGCCCGAACCGATAATCAACATACGCGTGGTGTGGGTTGTCATGGAATCGCTCAAAAACTGTTCGAATGGATGATCGACCTAAGGGGCACGACAGGCCTTTTCAAGCTGCGCCAACGCTCACGCAACAAGCATCCACAGCTGGCAAATTTCTCGCCAATTGTATCATTCGTTAGAATTGGCTTGCATGAGCGCTGGCGATTGGCGAGCATGGAGCCAAGAGGATGATACCTCTAAGGGGAGAGGAACCGACATGAGCAAGGAAATCAAGGGCCCGAATCTGGACCGTCGTGGCTTTATGGGGGCATCGACGCTGGGAACCGGCGCGGCGCTGGTGGGTTTGGGGGCGGCAGGCTGCGCCATGGCGCAAGAGGCTTCAGCCAATCCGGCGGAGGGCGCGCCGCAAGTCGACTTTCCTGAGGACCCGCGGCTATTCGGCGGTAGCGGAACCAATCGCACCGAAATGGATTTGCGCGATTGTGAGGTTGAGGGCGATTGGCCCAAGGATCTGGACGGTGCCTTTTACCGCGTCGGCCCCGACCCGCAGTATCCCAAGCCGGAAGAATGGGAAGGCGACATCCCCTTCGATGGCGAAGGCCATGTCTCCATGTTCCGCATCAAGGACGGGCACGTCGACTACAAGACACGCTATGCACGCAATGCCCGCTGGAATGCGCAGGCGGAGGCGCGCCGCTCGCTGTTCGGCATGTATCGCAATCCGGGGACGGACGATCCCAGCGTGGCGGGCCTCAACCGTGGCACGGCGAATACTCAGCTTTTCACCCATCACGGCAAATTGCTGGTGTTCAAGGAGGACAGCCCTCCCGTGGCGATGGACCCGCTGACACTGGAAACCACAGACCCCGAATATACCTTCGGCGGCAAACTGCAGAGCCAGACGCATACGGCCCACCCGAAGATCGATCCGTTAACGGGCGAATTCATCAGCTTCGGTTATGAGGCAAACGGCTTCCTGTCGAAGGACGTCAATGTCTTCACCGCCGACAAGGATGGCAACATCACCTGGTCGGTGACTGTCGAAGCGCCATATGCCGGCATGATGCACGATTTCTGCGCCACGCAGGATTATGTGGTGCTCTACCTCACGAACATGGCGGCGGATGCAGACCTCATCGCCGAGGGCGGCCCGCATTTCCGCTATAACTCGCAGCTACCCTGCTATCTCGGCGTGCTGCGTCGTGGCGGTGACGGCAGCGACATCAAGTGGTTTACCGGCCCTAACCTCTTCTGCACCCATGTGATGGGCGGCTGGAATGAGGGCACGAAAATCACCGTCGACATGGACGGCGGCGAAGGCAACCAGTTCCCCTTCTTCCCCAGCCTGCACGAGCCATGGGACCCCGTGAAGGGCACCGGCTATTTGCGCCGCTTCACCGTAGATCTGGCCGATGGCGGCGACAGTTACGAGGCGGTGACCATCTTCCCCGAGATCACCGGTGTGCTCGCGCGGCAGGACGACCGCTATCACACCCTGCCCTATCGCTGGGGTTTCCTGCAGGCTAATGGCGGCTGGGCGATCATCGATCACCAGGAAGGCTCCAGCAGGGTCTTCTCCATCGACGGAACTTCGCTGTCCGAAATGTGTTTCGTTCCTCGAACTCCCGACGCACCCGAAGGCGATGGTTACCTGATTGGCCTCGGCTCCGTACAGACGGAAGGCGGGCGTAGCGACCTTATCCTGCTCGACCTCGCCAATGTCGATGCCGGGCCGCGCGCAAGGGTAAAGATGCCCTATCGCTGCGTCGGGCAGGTACACGGCTGGTGGGCAGACGCTTCCGCAATCACAGCGGCGTGATGGGCATGATCGCGCAGATTCGCCCTGGCCTCGCGGTCGGGTTCCTGCTGCTGGTGGCTGCATGCTCGCAAGGCCCGGATCCACGAAACTGGGCATCAACCGGACGTAGCTGGGATGAGCAGCATTTCAGCCCGCTCGGCCTGATCAATGCCGATACTGTCGATGAGCTGGGCCTTACCTGGTTTGCCGATCTCAATACCGATCGCGGGCAGGAGGCGACGCCGCTGGTGGTCGATGGCGTGCTCTACAATACCGAGCCGTGGAACATCACCACGGCCTATAACGCCGCGACGGGCGAGCAATTGTGGCGCTACGATCCGCAGGTTCCGCTGCGTTTCGGCAGGCTTGCTTGTTGCGATATCGTGACGCGCGGGCTCGGCTTTCACGCCGGTGAGTCTGGGGGAAAGGTAATCATCGGTGCGCTCGACGGGCGGCTGATCGCGCTTGATGCGGCAAGTGGCGAGGAAGTCTGGAGCATGCAGACCACCGACCCGGCAGACCGCTATACCATCACCGGCGCGCCGCGCGTCTATGGCGACAGGATATTGATCGGCAATGGCGGCGCGGAAATGGGCGTGCGCGGCTATGTTTCTGCTTATGACGCCAATAGCGGCGAATTGCTGTGGCGCTGGTACACCGTGCCAGGCAATCCCGCCGATGGCTTCGAGAATGCGGCGATGGAAGCCGCAGCCGAAACATGGTCAGGTACATGGTGGCAATCGGGCGGTGGAGGCACCGTGTGGGATGCGATCTCCTACGATCCGGAACTCGACCTCGTCTATATCGGCACCGGCAATGGCTCACCCTGGGCGCGCAAGTTCCGGAGCCCCGAAGGCGGCGACAATCTCTACCTCGCCAGCATCGTCGCGCTCGATGGCGCGACGGGGGAATATCGCTGGCACTACCAGACCACGCCGGGTGAGGAGTGGGACTATACCGCCACGCAGCAGATGGTGCTGGCCGATATCGAGATCGATGGCGTCACGCGGCAGGTCATCATGCAGGCGCCGAAGAACGGCTTCTTCTACGTGCTCGACCGCGCGACGGGCGAACTGATCAGCGCCGAGACCATCGCGCCCATTAACTGGGCGAGCGGCATCGACATGGAAACAGGGCGTCCGATCGAAAATCCCGAAGCGCGCTATGGCACCATTCCCGTCATGGTCAGCCCCGGCGCAGGCGGTGCACATAACTGGAACCCCATGGCCTATTCGCCCGCTACGGGGTTGGTCTATGTGCCGGTGACAGAGACCTATATGGCCTATGCCGCCGCCGAGAGTTACCAACCCGGCCGCGGGCTGGGCACCGCCTTTGCCGGCCACGACGATATCCGCCGCGAGATCGCCGACTATGCCGATGCCAACTCCAAGGGGTGGCTATCCGCCTGGGACCCGGTGACGCAAAGCGAGCGCTGGCGCGTGCCCTATGCACAGAAAGGTTCGGGTGGCGTACTGGCGACGGCGGGCAACCTCGTCTTCCAGGGCACCATCGGCACGACATTTGCCGCCTACCGCGCCGATAATGGCGAGAAGGTGTGGGAGATGCCGGTGCAGAATGTGCCGATCGCTGCACCCATCACCTACATGGTCGATGACGAGCAATATATAGCGGTCAACGCAGGCTGGGGCGGCGGCCTCGCCCATGTCGAGCGATCGGCCTATTCCAACCTGCATCTCGGCCCGCCGCGCCTGCTGGTGTTCAAGCTGGGTGGCAGTGCACAGTTGCCTCCCATGCCAGAGGAAAGCTTCGTCGTTCCCGAACTCAGCCCACCACCGGCACCAGAGGCGGATGACGAAACCGTGGCACGAGGCGAAGCACTGTACGGAGAGAACTGCGCCATCTGCCACGGTAATGCCGCGCGCGGCGGAGTGAAGGATTTGCGGCATATGTCGCCCGCTACACACGCAGCTTTCGCCGAAATCGTGCTTGGCGGATCACGCGCCGCCAATGGCATGGCGAGCTTCGCCGATGTGCTGACCGACGAGGAATCGCAAGACATCCATCATTATCTGATCGCCCGCGCAAATGAGGATTGGGGCGATTAGCGGATCATAGGGAGAGGATCATGACAATCTGGAATAAGTGCAAGCTCGCATTGGCGGCGGCCACGCTTACGCTGCCCACGGCCTGCGCACCGCCTGCGACAGAAGAAGTCGCCAGCTATGCCGATGATCGGGCCGAGATCGAAGACCTTATGGCGCGCTATCTCTTCGCCATCGATTTCCACGATTGGGATGCCTATGTCGAAACCTTCGCTGAAGACGGCACGATCGAGTTCGCCAGCGGCGCCTTTACCGGCCGCGAGGAAATTCGCGAGGCGGTCACGCGATTTGCCGAAGGAATCGGCAATTTCTACCAGACCGAGGATGGCCAGCCGGCCCGCCTGCGCCATGTGATCCTGCAATCCACCGTGCGCGTGGAAGGCGAGCGCGCCTGGGCCACCTCGCTCTGGGTCGAAATGGCCAATGATGGCCCGGGCGACAGCCTCAAGATGGGTACGTTCGGCGTCTATGAGGATCAACTCAGCAAGATCGACGGCCAGTGGCTGCTGAGCTACCGCAATGTGCTCAACGACTTCATCCCCGATCGCCACCCCGGTCCCGAGAATCCGGTGCGCGGCATGGATGCAGCGGCTGACGCCTATCGCGCAAGCATGATTGAATAGGCCAAGCTTCCGGGGAGGTGGTGGACCCGTGATGAAAGACCCTCCTTTTCCGCCCGCACGCGCGGCCTGGTATGCTGTCTGCCTGTTCGGCGTGGTCAATGTGCTCGACAATATCGATCGCGGCATCTTTTCCATGCTGATCGAGCCGATCAAGCGTGACCTGCTGCTGTCCGATTTCGAAGTCAGCCTGCTGGGTGGAGTGGCCTTCGCCGCCTTCTACGGGCTGGTGGGACTGCCAATGTCCCGCTTTGCCGATACCGGCAACAGGCGCAACATCCTCTCTTTCGGTATCGCCCTGTGGAGCCTCGCGACGGCGGCAGGCGCGCTGGCGAAGAGTTTCGGCGCGTTGTTCCTCAGCCGTGGCTTTGTCGGCGCAGGCGAGGCGATGAAAGGCCCCAATGCGATATCGATGATCTCCGATCTCGTCCCGCGCCATAAATACCCCAGCGCGATGGCAATCTACAATTACGGCATTTCGGTCGGCTCGGCGCTGGCGCTGATCATCGGCGGTTTCCTGCTGGCTATCTATGGCGGCACCACCACCAACGTGCTGGGCATGGCGTTCAGCGATTGGCAAATGGTCCTGCTAATCGTCGGATTACCAGGCGTACTGATCGCAGGACTTGTGTTCCTGACGATCAAGGAACCTGCAAGGCGCGGACGAGAACAGGCCGACAAGCCGCCTGTCTCGCAAGTCTTCCGTTTTGTGTGGAGCGAGAGGGGTTTCTACTTTCCCTTCCTGATTGGTGCCGCCCTCATCCAGATAGAAGTCTACGGACTGCTCAACTGGCGTATCCCCTTTTACGAAAGGACTTATGGTTGGGGCCCGGAGGATGTCGGGCCGATCCTGGGCACCATGAGCCTGCTGATTACCCCTTTCGGGCTGGTGCTGGGTGCCATTATCGGGGAGAGGATGGCGCTCAAATATGCCGGTGCCATGATCATCGTGTCGATCATAGGAACGGCGATAACCATTCCGCTTTCCATGGCGACATTGCTTATGCCGACAGCGGAATGGGCGCTCACGCTCACCGGGATGAACTACATCGCCATGGGCATTGCCGGCCCGGCGAGTACGGCGGCACTGCAAACGGTCACGCCCAACGAATATCGTGGGCAGGTCTTTGCCGCCTATGCCTTCACGATCAGCGTGGTGGGAACGGGTCTGGGCTTCCCCACGGTCGCCGCT
>CAJXLD010000158.1 GCA_913055595.1 uncultured Altererythrobacter sp. | reverse complement strand
TTGGCCTCGGCATCCCTCATGGCCCAGACGGTTTCGGGGCGCGATTGCAGCAGCAGCACATTGCCCTGCTGGTCGAGCGCCCATTCAATGTCCTGCGGCTTGCCATAATGCCGCTCGATCTTGCGACCGACCTCGCGCAATGCACCCAGTTCGGCGTCGGTCAGGCAGGGGGCAGAGCGGATGTCCGCCTCGTTCTCCACCTCGATAATGCCGCCACCGTCGGCCGGAACCTGACGGGCGTGCTTGTCGGAAATATCGCGCTGGCTGATTTCGCCAGTGATCTTGCCGATGACCCATTTGTCCGGCGTCACTTCGCCCGAGACGACAGAAGAGCCGAGGCCCCAGGCGCCTTCGACGGTTATCACCGACTTGTCGCCCGTGGTCGGGCTGCGGGTGAACATCACGCCGGCGCATTTGGCATCGACCATCTGCTGTACCACCACCGCCATCGCCACCTGTGCTTCGGGGAAACCCTGCTTGCGGCGATAGGTCATGCTCTCGACCGAATAGAGGCTGCCCCAGCACTCGCGTACCTTCTGCGCCATGTCTTGCGGAGTCAGGACCCACAAGAAAGTGTCCTGCAAGCCGGCGAAGCTTGCGTCTTCTGCGTCTTCGGTAGTGGCGGAGGAGCGTACCGCTACCGGTTCGCCATTGGGACAGAGCTCGCGCATGGCCGCCATGATTGCCTGCTCGACCTCCGCCGGTATGGGCTCTTCCATCACGCGGGCGCGCAATTGTTCGGAGAGTTTCGTAGCAGCACCCAGATCGCTCGGATCGAGCGCTTCGACCTTGTCGCGAATGCTATCGCGCGCTTCAAGCGCTTGCAGGAAGCTCTCAAAAGCAGAGGTCGTGACCACGAAACCCGGCGGCACGGCAATGCCCGCGCTGGTCAGCTCGCCCAGCGAACCGCCCTTGCCGCCCACGGTTGGGCGATCAGCAATGCCGACATCGGCAAACCAGGCTACGGCGTCAGACAATCTCCCCTCCCGCTTGCGGGAGGGGGCGGGGGTGGGCATGGGCCGCAAGGCCCACCCCGCTGCGACTAGGCAGCAAGCTGCCAAGTCTCGCTGCCCCTCCCGCAGGCGGGAGGGGAGGTCTTTCGCCTGCCATCACGCATCCTCCAACACGGGTTCGTCATCGAGGATGGTGACGGTGCCCTTGCCGCCATCGACTCGCACGCGTTGGCCGTCCTTGATGCGCGTTGTGGCCTTGCCCGTGCCGACCACGGCGGGAAGGCCGTATTCGCGCGCGACGATGGCCATATGGCTCATCGATCCGCCAATGTCGGAGACCGCAGCGCCGATCTTCTGGAAGATGGGCGACCAAGTCGGGTTGGTTACCTGGCAGACGAGGATATCGCCTTGCTGGATGCGGCCGATCTCGCTGACCGACTTGACCACGCGGGCGGTGCCCTCAACCACGCCGGAACAGGCGGCAAAGCCCTTCAGCTCCTTCTCGTTTTCGCTCCCATCATCGAGCCAGCTGTCGAGGTTTTCACGCGTGATGCCCCACAGCATGTTGATGGCGGGATCGTCGATCGCTTCGGGCACATTGCCGAGAGCGGGCGGGCAGGAGTGCTTGCCCCATTCCTCGATCGCGGCCTTGCGCTGTGCGACGATGCCGGGCCAGTGCTTGACCCCGCGCGGCGTGGTGCCCACGCCCCAGGCCAGCATCAGGTCGGTGATTGCGCTTTCGAGCTCGTATTGGGTGAGGTGGAACACGTCCTCCTCGCGACCGTCTGGGCCGAAGAAACCGTGTTCCACCAGCAGGGTACCGAATTCCCTGATCTTGTTGAAGAACAGGTTCGTGTACCAATGTTCGCAGTAGAATTTGTGGCCTTCGACATAGGGGAAGACACGGTGCGCCAGCGTGATCAGCTGGTCATAGGCGGCCTTGTCCTCTTCGGTATCGAGTAGCTCGCGATAATCGGCCACCAGCTGCTCGCGTTCTTCGATCAGCTGTTCGGTAGGGCGCGTGATGTCCTCGCCCGCCTTGATCTTCTCGATATAGCCAGGAAGCGCGGCGAAGGGCAGCGACAGGTCATCGTTCCATGAGCGGTGATAATGGTAGAAGCCATCGCCGCTGGAGACGTTGAACCAGGGGTTGCGGCTGGTGTCGAGTTCGCCAAGCCATTCTTTGCCAGCATTCCCCACCTTGTCGAGATCGGCCAGCACGTCATCGATATTCATGTCGTCGGTGAAGTGATGATCGACGCCGAGTTCCACCGCACGGCGGGCGAGGCGTTTTACCTCTTCGTCGGGGCGAAAAATTTCGGCTTCCATGCCTGCGACCATGCGGCTGATCGCCTGGTCGGAGATCTCGGGGAAGGCCTTTTTGCAGAAATCGAAGAAGGTCATGTAGGCGCCATAGCCGAGCAGCAGGAACTCGAAGTGGTGGTGCCACATGCGGTGGTAACCTTCGACCTGCTGCTGGTAGATCTTCAGCAGATCATGACTGGCAGGAACGGCATTCCCTTCCTTGAAGGTCTCGACCGGCTCGTAATCGGGCAGCGAAGGACTGGGCAGCGCCTGAGCCTCGGCGATCAGCGCCTTCATCTTGTCCTTCCACTGGGCGTAAAGGTCTTCCCAGTTCTCGTAGTAATAGCCCGCACGTTGCTGGAACTCGTTTACGCGTTCGGCGATCTCGTCCGGGTCGGTCACCACCACGCCGCCGATATAGACGCGGCCGTTGATGATGCGGTGATCGACGCCTTTGGCGGTGGGCAGTACGTGCACGCGGGTGTTGAAGGCACCCATGGCGACATAGGCGGCCTCTGCCGTGATCATGTCGAAATGATGCATCGGCTCGGGGAAGTGCATGGAGTTGTAGAACCAGAACTTCTCATCATCTTCCGGTTCGAACTGGGTGTAATAGGGGTAGGCGGCCTGCGCTTCTTCCGTTCCCGGAACCACCTTCACCGAACTGGGAAGGGGGAAACCCTTTGTTGCCTTGTTCATGGATACCTCTCAGGCGGTTTGTAACGCGCCGCCCTGCCTCTGTTGGGCAGTGGCGGCGCGTCCAGGCTCCTCTCCAAGCCTATTCTTGTTACGCTTCAGGACCCGAAACGCTCGTTCTATCTGGATGTCGCATTTGTACAGCAGCTTCGCATAGCGCGAAAGGACAGGCGCGCATGAGAAATAGGACAAAAGCGCAGGGTGTTTTGTCTTGTTGGGAGGCGCGAAGCGAGGCTTTTCAAGACGATTCCTTGCTGTAGTAATGCCGCGCAAAGGGAGAATCCATTTGAAGTTGAAATCCGCCCTCGTGGGTGTGGCGTTCGTCATGTCCGCTGCCTGCACCGCTCAAGACACTCCTGCCCCCGAACCCGAGCACCTGTATTGGTTCGGCGCTTCGGAGGCTGATGCACCGCGCCCATGGGCGGTGATCCTGCCGGGAGGTGGCGGGATCGACAATTTCGGCGATGAGGGCGAGTACTATTTTGCTTTCGCCCAATGGCTCAATTCGCACGGGATCGATGCGCTGGTGGTGCATTATCAGGAGGATATCCCACCGCGCGAAGAAGTAGGTCTGCCTGCCTACGCTGCGGAGATCGCCGGAGCAGCTGTCCGCGGCGTGGATCATGAGCGCAGCCTCGGTCGCATGGACCTGCGCTGTGACGGGCTGGTCTTTGCCTGGTCGATGGGCGGGCAGGGCATGTGGGACCTGGTCGAGGGGGGAAGGGTGGCACTGCCCGGCCTCGCTGAAACCATTGCTTTCTACCCCTCCACACAGGAACGCGGGGAAGGATATGATCCCAAAGTTCCGGTGACCCTGCTGCAAGGCGATGCCGACACGCTCACGCCCTTGCCGGCATTGGAGCATTTTATCGCCGGCTCGACCGCGCCTGATGCTTTCACCCTGCACGTCATCGAAGGGGCCAGACACGGCTTCGATCTCTATACGGTGCCCGAACCGCAATTGGGTGGAAGCTTCCTCTTTGACGAGGCCAGCGCCGAAGCGGCGATGGCCATACTCGAACAGAAAATGGTCGATGCCGATCTAGGCTGCGCGCTGGATTAACTCTGCGGTGCGTTGCCAGCGCGCCATTCGCGCGGGGTTATCCCGAAGCGTTTGCGGAACAGGCGGGTGAAAAAGCCAGGATCGAGGAAGCCCGTGCGATAGGCCACATCGGCAATGGCGAGGTTGCCCGCGCGCGGGTCGGCCAGGATATCGCTCGCGCGCTCGAGCCGCGTGGCATTGAGTTCCTGCACGAAACTGGTCCCGCTCGCAGCGAGAAGCGTCTGCAGATAGCGTTTCGAAATGCCGATCTGGTCGGCTACCAGCTCGGGCGACAGATCGGGATCGGCATAATCGCTTTCGATCCTGCGCAATATGCGCGCAGCCAGTTGGTTGCGGTGGCGCGGCATGTCCTCGCCTTCTTCCATGCCCGTGGCCAGCGCCAGCAGGCTGCCAAACTGTTCGGCGATAAGCGGGCGAGGCAGGGGCGCGTTGTCCAGCCCGCCATCAAGGATTGTCTCGATCAAGGCGCCTAGCGGCGCACCCCAACCGCTGCTCGCAGAGATTGACCGCCCGAGCAGGGCGCCGGGATCGGGCAGGTATTTCTCAAGCCAGCCCTGCGGCATCATCAGGTCGATACACTCGTGCTCGGTGTCCATCTCCATCTGGTAGAATCGGGTGTTGTCGAGCAGCACGAATTCGCCCGGATTCACATCGAAGCTCCGACCCGCCATCCTGGTCTTGAGCACGCCTTCGCGCGAATAGACGAGCTGGATCGATGGGGCCGCGCGCATGGCCACTCCTTCGGCCCCAATATGCGTCACGCGTTGTGCCGGGGCGTGGAGGTGGAGCAGGCGCAACTGCCCGATGCCGTGGCTTTCCCAGCGTGCGGCAAAGGCATCTGCGTCAAAGACTTCCACCTCGATCGGCGCAATCGTGCTGGCGGCCCAATCGCGCCAGGCACTGATCGCTTCGCGCTGGCCGAGCCCTTTCGAGCTCCAGCTTTCGTCCTGCACTGTTGCGGGCTTTGCCATGCATGCAAGCTAGGCCGCGCGGGGTTGGGCGGCAAGGCGCTTGCAGGAACAAGGCCTTGCGGGATAATGTCAGGCTTCCTCTGGGAGGGGGTAGGATATGGCGACTGTTTCACCTGATCGCGCTGCAGGCGGTTCGTTCCGCCCAAGCTTCCATTTCTGGATCGCGCTTTTGGCCTTTGCATTTGTGTTTGCGGGCTTCGGCATGAGCTATCTTTACCCGACAGCCATGGGCACGCGATCGGGCGACCCGCCCATCGTCCACCTTCACGGACTTGTCTATTTCAGCTGGATGGTGCTGTTGCTGGTTCAGTCTGTGCTGGTCAATGCGAAGAACGTCAGGCTGCACCGCTCGCTCGGCACATTTGGAATCGCCATTGGTACGCTGGTAGTGTTCATGGGCGCAATGATCACGATCGTCGGATCATCCGGCGCCATGGTCACCCGCTCGCTGGAGGACCCCACCACGGCCAAGGTGTTCTTCCTCTCGGTGGTTGCGCCGCCCAGTTTTGCCGCCATCTTCATCCTTGCGATCAGGGCGGTGAAGCGGAACATCGCTGAGCACCGCAACCTCATACTGATCGCAACGATTGCGGTGCTGATGCCCGGCATCAACCGCTTTTACATGCATGGTCTTGGCGCGGCAGATGTGCCCGTCTTAGCGACATACATGACCATGAATGCAATGCTGGCAGCGGTGCTTTGGCGCGAATGGCGCGTGTCGGGAAAGATCGGTACTAGCACATGGATCGCCACTGCGATCGTATTGGTCCCGCAGCCGATCAACTGGCTCGTTTCGCCGCAGCCGTGGTTTCACGATTTCGTCTATTGGCTCGGCTCGCTCGTCTATTATCGCTGACAGCAAACGCATTGCGCCATGCTTCCTTTTGCTCCTAAGTGAGCGGGCAAGAGGAGAGAGTTCACATGGGAAGCAAATGCCGCCTGATCGCCTGCGAGGAAGCCTGGTCGATCCCCGAAATCGCTGAAGAATTGCGCAAGATCGCACGCAGCCCCACGCAGAGTTCGGACAAGCTGCTGGTAGGCGGCATTTACGACGCCGACCATGACTCGACGGGCTATGGCAAGATGAACTTCCTCGAGGGCCTGAAGGATGTGGAAGAGCAACGCCTGCCGCAGATGGACGAATATGGCGTGGATATGCATTTGCTCACGCTGACGGCTCCCGGCGTGCAGATGTTCGATGCCGATACAGCCACTGATCTTGCCGCGCTTGCCAATGATCGCATGGCGGAAATCTGCGCCAAATGGCCCAAGCGCTTCGCTGGCCTCGGAAGCTTTGCGCCGCACAGCCCCAAGCGCGCCGCCAAGGAAGTCGAGCGCATCATGGGCGAGCTCAAGTTGAACGGCCTGGTCGTCAACAGCCACACCAATGGCGACTATTTCGACGACTATCGTTTCTGGCCGATCCTCGAAGCGGCCGAAGCCACCGGCGCAACGCTCTACATCCACCCGCGCGGCCCGTCAGACACGCTCAAGGGCCCATTGATGGATTATGCCATGGACAGCGCCATGTGGGCCTACGGCGTGGAAGTCGGCACCAACATGCTGCGAATGATGGCGGGCGGGGGGTTCGACCGTTTCCCCAAGCTGAAGATCT
>CAJXLD010000157.1 GCA_913055595.1 uncultured Altererythrobacter sp. | reverse complement strand
CAGGCTTGCTGCCGCGGCGCGCAGTGCGCGCGCCTTTTCCGCATCGCTCATCCGTGCAAGCGTGCGCTGGGCAATGCGGCCTGCGCGGGCCAGCCCTTCGACCATGTCGGTGATATCAATTTCATTCTGCAATGCATGTGCCATGCGCGCGCCCCTACCATCCGCCAGCCCGCTTGTCAGGAAGATTCGGCAGCGAATCGATTGTGCTTAATTTCGTCCAAACATCGCCCTTAAGTAGGAATATTCGCACAGAAAAACGATTCGTCGCGTCCGGCCTTCGATTCGACCCAAACGTTAACGGCTTGGATGGACCTTGCCGCCAACACCGTTACCCAACATGCGGACACAAACAAAATTTGACGGGGTCGCCTTGGACACGAAAATCGCCGGCGGATATTGGGGGCGCCTGCGAGCCTATTTTCCGGAACGCGAATTCTTCATGCGTTCGCAGGGACAGGTTCGTTTCATCACCATCACCAGTCGCATGCAAATGGTCGCCGCTGGCGTGGCCGTTACCTGCCTGCTTGGCTGGGCTATCTCGATGAGCGTCATGGCAATCAGCCAGTACCAGGCAAGCTCCGAACGCGCCGATTTGCTGAACCGCGAAGTACAGGTCGCCCAGGCGGAGGACCGGCTTGAGGCCTATGGTGAGGATCTGGCCGCCACCACGGCCGATTTGCAGAAGCGTCAGGAGTTCCTTGAGGAAAGCATATATCCCATGCTGCCCGCTGATCTTCTGGACGGCTCCGAAGGACAGGAAAATACGGTCACTGATTCCTCCAGCGAAGCTGAGGAACTGATCAGCCTGATAGAGAGTTCAATTCCCGAAGCCACCGGCCTGGCGCAGCTTGAGGCGCGGCAGCTGGCCTTTGTCGAAGCGCTGACACGCTATGCCGATCGTCGGGCCGCGCGCACCGAAGAGGCCATTCGCAAGCTTGGCCTTGACCCACGAATGGTCATGGTCCGCGACAATCAAGCGCTGGGTGGTCCGCTTGAACTACTCACCTCGGATGCCGACGGTTCACTCGATCCGCGTTTCGAGCGTTTGGCGCTCAGCCTCTCACGCATGAGCTCTCTTGACCGCGGCCTCAGCGAAATTCCGCAGGTCATGCCTGCCGATATTCGCAATATCTCTTCGGGATATGGCTATCGTCGCGATCCTTTCACCGGGCGTGCCGCCATGCATCGCGGGCTTGATTTCCGCGGCGGATATGGCGCGCCGATCCTGGCCGCCGCCGATGGTCGCGTGTCCTATGTCGGCTACAAGTCCGGCTATGGCCGCGTAGTCGAGATCACCCACGGCAACGGCATGATGACCCGCTACGCGCACATGTCACGCCAACTAGCCCGCGCGGGCCAGGAAGTGACCGCAGGTGAGCAGATCGGCAAGATCGGCAGCACCGGCCGATCGACCGGCCCGCACCTCCATTTCGAAGTCCATATCAATGGCCGCCAGGTCAATCCGCGGCCTTTCCTGGAGACAGCACCCGATGTTCTCGAAGAAGCAAGAGCAGAATTCACCCATGCCGACGGCCAAGCCCATGGCGAGTAATTCTGCCACCTTCTCGGTGATCGGCGCCGATGTCACCATCACAGGCGATATCGAGGCTTCTGCCGATCTGCACGTCGACGGCACTGTAAAGGGCGATCTGACCTGTGCCTCGCTGGTGCAGGGTGAATCGAGCCATATCGAAGGTGCCATCACGGCCGAGACGGCGCGACTTTCCGGCCATGTGAAGGGCACGATCGCGGCCCGCAACCTGGTCGTGCTCAAAAGCGCGCGGATCGAAGGCGATGTGTCCTACGAAACGCTGACGATCGAACAGGGCGCGGTTGTCGATGGCCGTTTCGCCATGCGCGACCGGCAGCCTACCAAGAGCGTGGGTGGCGCCCCCGCCAGTCCGGCCAAGGACGATGGGGCCGAGCCAAAGCTTTCGCTCGCCAACTGACCCGGCATAGCCAAAGTACAAAAAAGGGCGGCCCGAGAGCCGCCCTTTCTTTTCGGTCGGGACAAACCCGGATCAGTCTTCCGAAGACTCGCCTTCTGTGGCTTCCGCCGCGCGCTTGGCCTCAAGCCAGGCTTCGGCTTCGGCCTCCTGGGCAGCTTCGGCGGCAGCCTTGGCGGCTGCTTCACGCTCGGCCTTCAGTTCGGTGATCAGCGCTTCGCGATCATCGACCTTGGTGGGCGCAGGCACAGCTTCGCCTTCCTCCGCCGGAGCCTGTGCGGCGGCCTTCTTGGCGGCCTTGGCCACGGCGGCGTCAAGCTCGCGCTGCGAGCACAGGCCCAAAGTCACCGGATCCTTGGGCTGGATATTCTGGATATTCCAATGCGTGCGGTCGCGAATGGCGTTGATCGTGTTGCGCGTGGTGCCGATCAGCTTGCCGATCTGCGCGTCCGAAATCTCCGGATGGCTGCGCAGGATCCAGGCAATGCCATCGGGTTTGTCCTGCCGCTTTGACACCGGCGTATAGCGCGGGCCCTTGGTACGGCTGACATCAACCGGCGCCTTCTGCATCTTGAGCGAATAGCTGGGGTCTGCCTGGCCGCGCTCGATCTCTTCATGCGTCAGCTCGCCCGAATGCACCGGATCGCGTCCGGTATATTTGGAGCTGGCAAGATCGTCCGCCATGGCTTGCACTTCGAGAATGTGAAGGCCGCAAAATTCGGCGATCTGCTCAAAACTGAGCGCGGTATTGTCGACCAGCCAGGAGGCGGTCGCATGCGGCATAAGGGGAGTGGGCTGGGCCACATCAAATCTCCGTACGAAATAAAAGGGCCGCCCCTCGCGGGACGGCCGTTGCTACGCATGATCTAGTCGCTTGCGGCGCAATGGGCAAGCATTTGCGACTCCGGCATACAATCCAGCCGCAGCGATCAGGCGGCAAAGGGGGTCAGGCCGACAGATTGCCTTTCTTCGGAAGCTGGACGCAAGGCGGACAG
Organism: uncultured Altererythrobacter sp.; assembly: GCA_913055595.1. Classification (GTDB taxonomy): domain Bacteria; phylum Pseudomonadota; class Alphaproteobacteria; order Sphingomonadales; family Sphingomonadaceae; genus Alteraurantiacibacter. Next base: position 3,712 of record CAJXLD010000157.1, on the reverse strand, counting down.
GAACTGTTGTGCGCTGGCCTCCCAGCTGAAGGACCGGCCATGCGCAAGACAATCGTCCCTGCGCAATGTGAGCGCGACTTCGATTGCTCTCTCTAGCAGATCGGACATTGCCCCCGCTTTCGGGCTCAGGACATCCAGCGGCCCGGCTACCGGGTAGGCTGCCACTGGCGTTCCGCAGGCCAGCGCTTCGATCATGACAAGGCCGAATGTATCGGTCCTGCTGGGAAAGACGAAGACGTCAGCGCCCGCATAACAGGCCGCCAACGCATCGCCCATTTGTCGTCCGAGGAAATGCGCCTCCGGAAACTGCTCCTTGAGGCTTTCCAGGGCCGGTCCGTCACCCACCACCACTTTCGAACCCGGATGCGTATTGGTGAGGAAGGCCTCGATGTTCTTCTCCACGGCAACGCGGCCGACATAAAGCTGGATCGGCCGCTTGAGCTTGAAGAAAAGATCGGGCGGCGCGTGGTCGGGCTGGAAAGTCGCGACATCGACACCGCGACTCCAATGTGCGAGCGGGCCGATCCCTTGCGCGCGCAGTTCGTCGCGTATGGTCGGCGTAGCGACCATGATGGTCGCTGAAGGAAAGTGGAAGCGCCGGATCATCGGCCAGATCAGGCTCGCGGGCATGCCGGTGCGGCGCGCCACATATTCCGGGAATTGCGTGTGATAGGCGGTTGTAAAATTCAGTCCCCGCCGCATGCACCAGTGCCGCGCCGCCCAGCCGAGCGGGCCCTCGGTCGCAATGTGAATGGCATCGGGCCCAAAGCGCTCGATTCGTCGGCCCACCTTCCGCGGCCCGGCCAGCGCCAGGCGAATCTCCGAATAGGTCGGACACGGGATGGAGGCAAACTGGTCGGGCGCGATAAGCTCCACCTCATGGCCCGATCGGCGCAGAGGATCGGTAACGCTCATCAATGTGCGCACCACGCCATTGACTTGCGGCTTCCACGCGTCGGTGATCAGGGCAATCCTCATATGACAGGCCTTTCCGGCAAATCAGGCCGCACGCGCGGTCCTGGCTGCGCTTTCGAATGTGGCATCGGCGGCGGCATCCTGCTCGCGCCGTGCCATTTCTTCAGGCCAGTGGAGGATCTCCATCCGCCCATCCTCATGCTCAACCAATGCGTTGCAGCCCTCCACCCAATCGCCGTCATTCCAATATTCGACCCCGTCGAACAGGCGGTGTTCGGCAGTGTGGATATGCCCGCAGACGACGCCATCAACACCGCGCTGGGCGGCGGCGCGGGCCACCACTTCCTCGTAGCGCGAGATAAATTCGACCGCGTTCTTGACCTTGTGCTTGGCCATCTTGGACAGCGACCAATAAGGCAGACCAAGCCGACGGCGCACCGCATTGACCCAGCGACTGAGCGCCATGGATGCAATGTAGAGCGAGTCCCCCACAACGGCGAGCCAGCGATGCGCCAGCATCACGGCATCGAATTCATCGCCGTGCAGCACCATCAGCCGTCGGCCATCGGCAGTCTCGTGAAAGGCCGCGCGCCGTATCTCCACCCCGCCGAAATTGAGACCGCTGAACTGGCGGAACATCTCATCATGATTGCCGGGAATATAGACGATCCGCGTGCCGCGTTTGGCGCGCTTGAGGATGCGCCAGACGATGTCGTTATGCGCAGCTGGCCAGTAGAACTTCTTCTTTAGCCGCCAGCCGTCAATGATATCGCCGACGAGATACATGGTCTCGCTATCGGTGTTGTCGAGAAAGTCGATCAGCAGGTCCGCATTGCAGCCCTTGGTGCCGAGATGGACATCGCTGATCCAGATCGTGCGATATTTGCGCCTCTCGCCGCGCTTGGGCTCGGGCACAGCCGGTTTGTGCCGCTCGAAGTCGGGCAGGGCGGAGATCGGGACATTATTGCCGAAATCACCTTCCAGATATTCGCCAAACATGCACTTGGGATCCCGTACAGCCATAATCTGGCTGAGGATTCATAAGCGCCATTTGTGACAACAGATTCTCAATTTCGCGACAGATTGCAGACAGTGTGACGCTTTGAAGGCGCGTGGAGCTAGCCGTCGATCACATAGGCCTGCCGCCCGACCCAGGGTGAAACCATATTGTAGGGCACGGTGACAAAAACAGCCTCGACACCCGCGATCTTGCCGCCGACGATCTTGAACAATTCGAGCAACACGAAGCTGTGCGGGAAGTGGAATATCGATTTGTGCTGGCTGCCATCGGTCCAGGTGACATCGATCACCTTGCCCGCGTGATCGATGAAGCCGGCAGCGCAGACGATCCCCTTTTCCTCATCCACCAACGGGAAGCGCCGGTCGCGCAGCCGGTCATCATAGATATATTGCCCGAGCCGGAACTGGTCGGCGGTGCCCATGCGGGCGATGGGATAGCCCTCGATCTCGACATTGGTGGTCTGCAATCCGTTCTCGATCCGATCGCAATCGTCGGTAAACTCGGCATGCAGCGCGCCGTCGTTGAGCTCGATCGTTTCAAAATAGCCGTTGGCTATGGCAATCATCTCTTCGCGGGAAACGCGCTGCTCTTCGGGCACATCGGCGAGCATCAGCGCACGCGGTGCGGCATAGCCCTCTATGCTGGGGAAAGGCCCGAATTCCATTTCGCGACAGACAATGGTTTCGATCTCGCTGATCAGCTCGCCGTCGAATGCCAGGCGAAGGCCCATGATCGCGGGGTGGCCATATTCCTCGACAACGCCGAACCAGCTGACCTGCCCATGCGCGCAATCGGCGCATTTCAGGTCGTAATTGTCGCGCCTGGAAGAGATCGTGTTCCACAGGCCGTCGCCGACGCGCAACTGGACGTTGTTCTCGGTGAAGATGACGTTATCCGCAAGGTCAAGCTGGGTCGGGTCATGCTCGACCAATGCATCGAGATAGGCGTCAGCCCGCGCATAAAGCTCTTCGCGGGTCCAGTGGTGGCGGGTCACGATGGGTTATCTCCAACTTGCAGGACAATTTTTCCGAAATGTTCGCCCGCTTCCATCCGCTTGTGGGCTTGGGCGGCCTCTGTCAGTGGATAGATGCGGTCCATCTGTGGGCGCAATTCTCCGCTCTCGACCAACGACCAGACCTCGCGCGCGATCTCGTCAGCGAGCAAGGCCTTGAACTCATCGCTTCGCGGGCGGAGTGTCGATCCCGTGAGCGTCTGGCGCCGCACCATCAGTTTCACCACGTTGATTTCCGCCTTGATCCCGCCCAGCGTGGCGATGGTGACGAGCCGTCCGTCCACCGCAAGGCAATCAAGATTGCGCTGAGTGTATTCGCCAGCCACCACATCGAGGATCACATCGGTGCCGCGTCCTTCGGTGAAGGTGCGAACCTCCTCGCCAAAATCCTGCGCGCGGTAATTGATGGCCAGATCGGCTCCCACACCAGTTGCCTGTGCACATTTTTTATCGCTGCCGCAGGTTGCGATGACCGTAATGCCGAAGAGCTTGGCCAGCTTGATCGCCATCGTGCCGATGCCGCTCGTACCGCCATGCACCAGCAAGGTTTCATTGTCGCGTATCCCCCCGCGCTGAAAGACATTGTGCCATACAGTGAAGAGTGTTTCAGGCATGGCAGCCGCCTCGGCAAGCGAAAGTCCCTCAGGCACAGGCAGGCAATGATCGGCCATCGCCAGGCAATATTGCGCATAGCCCCCGCCATTGACCAAGGCGCAGACCTGTTGGCCCAGCATTTCGGGAACCACTCCTTCGCCCAGTGCCAC
>CAJXLD010000156.1 GCA_913055595.1 uncultured Altererythrobacter sp. | reverse complement strand
ACATCGCCCGCTTCGACCGATTGCAATTGCGCGATTTCGGTTTGGCGAATGGCCTCGATCGATTCCGCCGGATCAACGCCGCCGCAAGCAGACAGCATGAGCGCCGGTGCCACGAAGGCAAGGTACAGTTTCTTCATTTCTCATCCCCTAATCGGTTTGCGGCCCCAACGGCCCGATGATGAAGGGGTGGATAAGACGCAGCGAATCAACCCGCCTTGATTTGACGCAATTTGCTTTTGCGTCCCGCTTTCTTCCAACGGCGCTCTCCGGCAATGCACCAACAACCATCGCTCCTGCCTGCGAAATGAGGGGCCTTAAAGCGTTTCGTACATATCCAGCATCATGTTGGTCGCGCGCTCTTCCTCGTCATAATCGTAGACGGGGCTGTCGAGCACGGTCCAACCGTGATCACCGGCAAAGACTTCGATACGTGCGTCTATTCCCGCCGCATCCGCGGCGGCACGCAACGCCACCTTGTCATCCGGCGCGTTGGCATCGTCATTGCGGGCAATGGCGATCAACACCTTGCAGTCCGGCGCGATATCGTCGAGCAGATTGACCGGTGAATCGGGAGCATCGCCCACCAGCCCGCCACCGTGAAAACTGGCGCACGCCTTGATCCGTTCCGGTACGGCCGCTGCACCGCGAATAGTCCAGCTTCCGGTCATGCAATAGCCTTGCGTGCCGATGCCTCTGGAGGTGTCCACGGATTCCTGCCGATCCATATATTCCACAACGGCCTGAACCGTTTCCGCGATGGCGGCCGGCGTATTTTGCTGCATCCACGGGCCAACCTTCTGGAATCCGCCATCCTCTCGAAAATCCTCGAAATCGACGAATTGCGAACCTTTGACGCTGCGATAATAGGGATTTGCGAGAAGCACCGAATAGCCCGCTTGGGCAAGCAGGCGCGCCATGGATACCTTGGCATCGCGAATGCCGGCGATGTCAGGCCACATGATAATTCCGGGATGTTTACCCTCCGCTGGAGAGACCATGATTCCGTCCATTCGCCCGCCAGGCGCATCGAATTCAACTTCGGTCAGCGGGGTGAGCTCGCTTTGTGCTGCGGCCGATGTCGCGCGGCCTGCAAGCATGGCCCCCGCACCGGTCATCATTCCCATGCGAGCAAAATCGCGGCGATTTACCCGCGGCATATTCGCTAGGAGTTCATTGTCGCACATTATTGCCTCCTCTCTCAGTCCTTCTCCGGAAGAGAGAATAACACAGGCATTCCCGGCGTCTAGGGGAGGGAATTTCTCAAGTCAGGTCGTCCATCTCGATCTTGAGGCCGGCCTCGGCGGCTTTCATCGCTTCACGCCGCAAGTTCTCGATATGCGCGCGGCCTGGCGGGCACTCCTCGAGCGGGAGTGCCGCAACCTGCTTCATATATTCTTCGGCAAAATCCACGCCGTGCTCCGGATGGGTCAGGATGAGCCCGTCCTGCCTCGTCATGCCGCGGAGGATTTTGGCGCCGACCTCATAGGGATCCATGCCGTAATCCTCGAATGCGGTGCCGAACTGCTCGAGCTCGCCCTCCTTGGCCGGGGCGAACCCGCTGTCGGCAAAGGCTTCGGGACGCTTCATCGCGCTCGTCCAGGCGTTGGTGCGGGTGAGCGCAGGGCAGCAAAGCGAACAGCCAATGCCATGCGGCGCCAGATTGTAGCGCAGGCTCTCGGTCAATCCGCGAACGGCGAACTTGCTGGCGGTGTAAATGCCCGCCTGCGGGCCGGGAAGGAAGGCCGCCATGCTGGCGATATTGACCACATGGCGGCGGCCGCTGCTCGCCTTGATCTTGGGCAGGAAAGACATGAGCCCGTTGACATTGCCGCCGAAATTGACGCCCATGATCCAGTCGTAATCGTCATAGCTCGCCTCGTCGGTGGGTCCGAAGACGGACACGCCGGCATTGTTCACCAGAACGTGCACTTCACCGAAATGCTCCTCTACCTGTTCCGCAGCGGCAGCGAAGCCTTCACGGTCAGTTACATCGAGCTTGATGAAGAGCGGTTGTTCGTAACCTTTGCTCTCGAACCACTTTGCGGTGGCAGCCTTGTCATCCTCATTGCGATAGGACAGCGCCAGCCGCATTCCGGCATCTGCAAAGGCCTGGGCCACTCCCAGCCCGATGCCCGTTACGGCTCCGGTGATGAAGGCAACGCGGCCTTCCCATTGATCGCGCACATCGCTTGGCTTGAAATCCATCTTTCCGCAGTTCCTCTCGCCCAAAAGGCTGGTAATGACCCTATCGATCGTTACTGTTGCACATAACGATTTATGGGAGAGAGTCGATATGAGCGATACGGAAGCCAGGCTGGCTGAACTCGAACAGCGCGTAGGTGTGCTGGAGGACGTGCAGGCGATCCGCCGGCTCCACTGGGCCTATGGCTACTACATCGATTTCAACCGCCCGGATGAGGTGGCAGACCTGTTTGCCGAAGACGGCTCTGTAGTGTTCCTGTCGGGCGAATATGTCGGCCATGCGGGCGTGAAGCGCCTTTATGGGGACTGGATTGCCGGACGTTTCACCGGTGGCCGTCCGGGCCCGGTCAACGGCTTGCTGCTCGACCATTTCCAGATGCAGGACATCATTACCGTCGCACCAGATCGCAAGACCGCCAAGGGCCGCTTCCACGGCATATTGCTCGGCGGCTGGCACGATGATTTCCAGGACACACGCGAGGAGATGATGCCGCAACAATTCATGGAAGCCGGCATCTATGAAAACGACTACGTCAATGTCGATGGCGTGTGGAAGATCAAGCGCCTCGATTACATGATGCAGTGGCAGGGCGATTATGAAAGCGGCTGGGCACACACGACCGCGCACCTGCAGCCCGCGACCGAGACCTTCCCCGAAGATCCGCTCGGCCCCGATATTCTTTTGCCCGAGAGCGAACATCGCGAAACCTGGCCTTATCGTCAGGACGTGCCGATGCACTTCGCACATCCGAAGTTCGGCATCGCGCTCGCCAGCGAGGTTGAGGGAAAGTGAAGCCCGCCGAAGGGGTGCTCCCTTGGGATACCGAGGCGCCCCCATTCGATCCGCGCGACACCGGCAATCGGGAATCACTCACCACGCGCCAGGTAGCGGAGCGCTTCATCCAGCTGTTCTATGTGGAGGACGATCCGACCTCTGCATTCACCTGCTGGATGCACCCGGACTATATCCAGCATAACCCCAACGCACCAACAGGCCGCGATGCGACCCTGGCGATGATGCAGGAGAGCATGCAGCGCCTGCCGGACCTCGCGCACGAGGTGAAACGCGTGGTCTGGGGCAGCGATGACCTGGTCGCGGTACATTTCCGCTTCCAGCGCGAGGAGGGCACGCGCGGCTATGCCATCGTAGACATCTTGCGCGTCGAAAACGGCTACATCGTCGAACATTGGGACGTGATGCAGGAAGTGCCCGATCCGGCAACATGCAAGAACGATAACGGCATGTTCTGAGGCAGGAACCAAGGGAGAGATTCAATGCCGAAACTGGAAGACGGAAGCGAGCAAGGTCTTAAAGGGCATTTCAAGGAGGATTTCTCCCACCGTGTTCGCGAAGGGCTGGCTCCGCGCGCGGGCCATGTCGATCGTGACGCGCCCTACAAGCGCATTGCCACCGAGGAGGCATGGACTTTCCCTGCTCTGGTGAAGGCACAAGTGGCCTATCTTGAAAGCGGCGAGGCCTCAAACGACGATTCGCTCAAGATGGCGGGCATGTTCGCCAAGATGCCGTCCCTGCAGGAAATGCTGCAGGATCTGGGCGAACTGCGCATCTCGCACATGGATGAATATGGCATTGACCGGCAGTTGCTGCTCCTGACCGCGCCAGGCGTGCAAGTGGTGCGCCCCGGCGATGGCACCGCTCTTTCGCGAGAGGCGAATGACATAGCCGCCGAAGCCTGCCGCAAATATCCGGACCGATTTTCCGCATGTGCCGCTTTCGATCCACGCGATGTCGAGGGATCGGTGAAGGAACTGGAACGCGCCGCCAAGCTGGGCCTCAATGGCGCGGTGCTCAATTCACACTTCCAGGGGCGCTATCTGGATGAGCCCCAATTCCTGCCGATCCTCGAAGCGCTCGAGGCGAATGACCTGGCGCTCTACATCCACCCCACTGCCCCCTTCAACGCACCGCACTACGAAGGCCGCGGCTTCTTCGGCGCGCTGGGCGGTTTTCCGCATGATGTCTGGCTGCACACGATGGGGCTGATCATGTCGGGCGCCTTCGACCGCTTCCCCAAATTGCGCCTCGTGATCGGCCACATGGGCGAATGCCTGCCGCTGCACCTCTATCGCTTCGACTGGATGCAAGGGAATGCCGACGGCCGCCCACGCCCGCTGATCGATGGCGGGACGCCGATCAAGTTGCAGCATCCGGCAAGCTATTACTTTCGCAACAATATCTGGATCACCACCAGCGGCGTCGGCTGGGAACCGGCAATCAAATTTTGCCAGGATGTGCTGGGACCAGACCGCGTGCTCTATGCGATGGATTACCCCTACCAGCAATCCTATGACGAAGTCGCCGCGTACGATCGGATGGACATGAGCGCCGAACACAAGAAGATGCTGATGGAAGACAATTCCCGCCACGTGTTCCGGATAACGGGATAGCCGGCGCAGTCACACCGAATGTGCCAATATTGCAACACTCCCGGCCCTCATTATAACGGGCGTTACTATTTGATTTTGTCGTTCTTCCGATCCGCTCTATTTGCCCACTTACGTCAGATCTAATGACTGACGTGACAAAGGGAGAGTTACAAATGGATATGATGCGCAGCGGCGGCCAGCGTCGCACGCTCACCCGCGCGCTTATGTGCGCCGGTATTTCTACGATCGCAATGGTCGCTCAGCCTGCATTCGGACAGACGGACGCGGCAGCGGAAGATGATCGTAACGACAACACGATCATTGTGACCGCACAGTTCCGCGAACAGAACCTGCAGGACACGCCGCTCGCCATTACTGCCGTGACCGGCGAGATCATGGAAGCCAAAAGCCAGACCGACCTGCAAGTGGTCGCCGACAGTGCGCCGAACGTGTCGATCCGTCCGCAGGGTTCGTCATTCGGCCCCTCGGTCACCGCGTCGATCCGCGGCATTGGCCAGACCGACTTCAACCCCGCCTATGAGCCCGGTGTCGGCATCTATATCGACGATGTCTATTATCCGCAGCTGACCGGCGCGATCTTCGACACGCTTGACCTTGAACGCGTTGAAATCCTGCGCGGTCCGCAGGGCACACTGTCGGGCCGCAACTCGATTGGCGGCGCGATCAAGATGTATTCGCGCATGCCGAATGGCGATTCCAGCGGATATGTTGAGGCCGGCTATGGTTCGCGCAACAAGCTGACGCTGCGTGCGGCAGCCGATTTTGCGCTGACCGACAATATCTTCGCCCGCGTATCGGGCGTGATGAAGGAGCAGGACGGTTACGTAGACCAGATCGACTTTGGCTGCGCCTTCCCCGCCGGTGCTGGCGACACCTATGTCGACAACAATGGCGTCACGCAGGAAGTCAATCCGGCCGGCGGCGTGCCGTCCTACGTCCAGACCTCCGATTGCCGCGTCGGCAAGCTGGGAGGTGTCGGTTACCAGGCGCTGCGCGGAATCGTGCGCTTCGAACCGACCGAAGACATCGATTTCACCATCATCGCCGACTATACCAATGACGACCGCACGGTGGCCGGCGAAGTGATCGATGCGACCGCAATCTTGGACAATGCGAACACCAACCCGGCACCCGGCGTTGTCTATGACGACAAGTTCATTTGCGGCCCCTATTGCTCTTTCCAGCAGGATTTCAGCACTGCCGGTGTCTACACTTCGCCGATTCCGACCGATCCGTTCGGTGCCAACGGCACGCCGCTGGCAGCATTGCAAGGCAATAACCGCAGCAAGTATTCCAGCTGGGGCCTGTCCGGTCAGCTCAATGCCAATATGACGGATTGGCTGCAGCTGCAGTCGATAACCGGCTATCGCGAATTCGACACCTTCTTCTATGCTGACGGCGACCTTTCGCCCGCCAATATCGGTTATGGCGAAAACGATCTGACCAACTGGAGCTTCAGCCAGGAACTGCGGCTTAACGCAGACCTGACCGACACGGTGTTTCTGACCCTGGGCGGCTACTACTTCGAGCAGAAGTCGGTCTACGACTCTGCGCAGGACCTGCGCTATGTCCCGGTCTATCCGCTGCAGTTCCGCCAGCCCGATCCGACGAAGGCGGATGCAAAGGCCGTATTCGCGAATGCCGCATGGGAGGTCGTTCCTGACCTGAATATCAATGCCGGTATTCGATATACGAAGGAATCGAAGGACCAGACCTACTTCCGCCTCAACTATGACGGCACCATCAATGGCTTCCTCGATCCGGTCGGAGCCATGTATGGCGCAGGGTACGACGGGCCGGAAGGCAGGGCCCTGACCGGCAATACAGCAAACTACAAGGGCGACGAGGTCGACTGGCGTGTGGCGGTGGATTACCGCTTCAGCGATGCCGTTCTGGCCTATGCTTCGGTTGCGACGGGCTTCAAGGGCGGCGGCTCCAACCCGCGCCCGTTCAATGCCTTCCAGCTGATCCCCTTCGGGCCGGAAACGCTTACGGCGTATGAAGTTGGCCTGAAGACCGACCTGTTCGATCGCCGCTTGCGCGCGAACCTGTCTGCCTTCCTGAACAAGTTCAGCGATATCCAGACCGGCGTAAGCATCTGCCCGACCGAGGATCCGATCTATACG
>CAJXLD010000155.1 GCA_913055595.1 uncultured Altererythrobacter sp. | reverse complement strand
ACGGGCATCGGCGCGGGCTATGCCGCGATCCCGTGGGAGGGGGCGGCGGGCGGCCCGATCGCCGGCGCCGCAAGACATGCCCGGGCCATAGCCAGGTGTCGTAGCATCATGGCAGGGCCGCAGAATCTGTCAGGATCTGCCAGCCGTGTTTCTGGGCGTGTTGTCTCAGCCTGGGGTCCGGGTTGACCGCAACAGGGAAATCAACTTGTTCCAGTAGCGGCAGATCGTTATGCGAGTCGGAATAGAACCAGGTCTTTTCCGGTGTTACCTGGTCCCTCCCCAGCCATTCGCGCAGGGCGGCCACCTTTCCTTCCTGGAAGGGGCGCCTTGGCCCGATCTGTCCTGTCAGGCTTCCGTCGCGCCATTCCACTTCCACGCCGATGCCTTCCTCAATGCCCAGATGCTGAGCAATGGGTTTGACCAGATGTTCGCCGGTGGCCGATATGATCAACACCCGGTGCCCCTGGGCCTTATGCCACGCAACACGCTCGCGGCCGGTCGGTAAAACCCGTGACGCAATGACACGATCAATAAACCGGCTGACGAGGGTGTTGAGTTGTTCCCGGTGCCAGCCCTGTAGCGGTGCCAGGCTGAATTCCATATACGCCTGAAGGTTCAGTCGGCCTTGCTGGTAGTCCGACATGAAATCCCGGTCTTTGTCGAGGGCATCGTCAGTGCGCTCGATCTCTTGTGCCCGAAGGAACTCGGTGAACAATTGAGAGCTGTCCCCCTGAATCAGGGTCTCGTCGAGATCAAATATGGCAAGCATTGTTAACTCCTTTGGTATACACCAGATTGTGCTTCAGGCGTGTTACGGTTGTGTGACGACGACGGGCTGAGCGGTGGGATTCCGGCGGCCGGCTTGATGCTGGCGGTTTTGCTGTCTACGCTGACCGCTATGGACAGCGAGCAGGGCAGACCGATATGAAGTTTCCCTCCAGCACAGCGTTCGCGCTCCTGGGCGCGGGGTTGATTGCGATCAGCTTCGGTCTTGCGCGCTTCGCCTTCGGTCTGTTTGTTCCGCCCATTCGTGCGGATCTGTCTTTGTCGCCCCATGTGATCGGTATCATCGGTGCACTCCCTCTGATCAGTTTTGCACTGGCGTCGGTGGTGGCGCCCTGGTGTGCCGACCGTCTCGGCGCCCGGAATACGGCGATGGCCTCCGGCGTTTTTGGGGTAGTCGGACTGGCTTTGATCAGTCAATCGGCCGGTGCCCTGTCACTGGGGCTGGGTGTATTTGCCTGTGGTATCTGCACGGGCCTGATGATGCCTGCACTGACAGCGGCCATGCAGGCACTGGTGCGGCGCTCGATGCATGGCCGGGTCAGCTCGGTGATGAATGCTGGTACCAGCGTGGGTGTGATGGTCGCGGTGCCCACGGTTCTTTTTCTGGCCGGGGCCTGGCGCTATACCTACGCGTCTTTTGCCATTCTTGCCCTGATCGGGGTGTTTGCCACCTGGTTTTTCCTGCCTTCGGTTTCACGGGTGATGCCATCTAACGCAGCGCCACCGCCGGCGATCACGGCTTTGCAGTGGTGGCGCCTGTTACGGCTCTCGATCTTTGGCTTCATGATGGGGTTTGTCTCGGCGGCCTACTGGATTTTCGCGCCCGACCTGGTGGTGAACCTGGGTGAAATGAGTTCCGATTCCACCGCCTGGCTGTGGCTGGGCGTTGGGGTTGCTGGCCTGGGTGGTGCCGTGGTTGCCGATCTGGCAGACCGCAATAACCCGCCGATCACCCAGGCATTGATGTTGATGATGCTTGCGGCGAGCCTGGCTCTGTTGGCTGCCAGTCCAGACAACCTGCCGCTGGCAGCGTTTTCAGCCCTGGTGTTCGGGCTGGCCTATATGAGTCTGACCGGGCTGTACCTGATGACAGGGATTCGTTTGTTGCCGGGGCGGCTGTCCATGGGGCCGGTGCTGCCATTCATGGCGGTGTCTCTGGGACAGGCAGCGGGCTCGCCTGTGGTCGGTATGCTGGTGGGGCAGGTGGGCTATGCCGATGCGTTTGGGTTCTTCTGCGCCATTGGTATTGTCGTGGCCATGTTTTCACCTCTATACCCGCGCTATCTGGAGCAGGAACCGGAGGAGGAGACGGAAGACGAAACCGGGCTCCAGGCCGCCTACGATTATCAACTTCAGAATGAAGAGGGTGAGCCCTACCGGTACAAGCGTATGAGCAAGCATTAGGTTTCACAGATAGCAGAAACCCGGCCTTGGCCGGGTTTCCTGGGGTTGGGCGGTATTCGATTATTGCTTCAGTCCCATTTCCTCAATCGAGATTTCCCGCATCTTGAACTTCTGGATCTTCCCGGTCACGGTCATCGGGAATGCATCCACAAACTTGTAGTTTTTGGGAATCTTGAAGTGGGCGATCTTGCCCTTGCAGAAGGCCTGCAGGTCCTCTGCGGTTACCGGGTCTGCATCGGGCCGCAGTTTCACCCAGGCAATCAGCTCTTCACCGTACTTCTCGTCCGGAATACCGGTTACCTGCACCTCTTCAATGGACGGGTGAGTGTAGAGGAACTCTTCGATCTCTTTCGGGTAGATGTTTTCACCACCGCGGATCACCATGTCCTTGATGCGGCCCACGATCTGGATGTAACCATCCTCGTCCATGGTCGCCAGGTCGCCGGTGTGCATCCAGCCGGCATCGTCGATGGCTTCGCGGGTCTTTTCCTCGTTGTTCCAGTACTTCAGCATTACGCTGTAGCCGCGGGTACACAGTTCGCCAATCTCACCGCGGGGCATGACGTTACCGGTGCCCGGGTCGACAATCTTGGTTTCCAGGTGCGGCTGGGTGCGGCCCACGGTGGTGACCTGCTTCTCGAACGGGTCGAGGGAACTGGTCTGGGTGGAAACCGGGCTGGTTTCCGTCATGCCGTAGGCAATCTGCACTTCCTTCATGTGCATTTTGCCGTTGACCTTCTTCATTACTTCGGCGGGGCAGATGGAACCTGCCATGATGCCGGTGCGCAGGGTGGAAAGGTCGTAGCTGTCGAACTCCGGGTCGGCCAGTTCGGCGATGAACATGGTGGGCACACCGTACAAGGCCGTGGCTTTTTCCTGGTGGACGGCCTGGAGTACGGTTTTCGGGTCAAAGCCTTCGCTCGGGTAGATCATGGCGGTGCCATGGGTGATGCAGCCCAGGTTGCCCATCACCATGCCGAAGCAATGGTAGAGCGGCACTGGAATCACCAGCCGGTCGTTCTCGGTCAGGCGCTGGCTTTCACCAACAAAATAGCCGTTGTTCAGAATGTTGTGGTGGGTGAGCGTGGCGCCTTTCGGGTTGCCGGTGGTACCGGAGGTGAACTGGATATTGATGGGGTCGTCGAACTGCAGCTCATCCTGACGCTTGGCAAGGTCTGCCTCTGATACGTCGCCGGCAAAGCCGAGGAAATCCTGCCAGGTCCACATACCCTCGTGGTTATCCGGGTGTACGTTAATGACCGCCCGAAGATCGGGGACGTTGTCAGCTTTGAGTTTGCCGGGTGCGCTGCGCTTCAGTTCCGGGGCCAGCTCGTAGATCATTTCCCGGTAGTTGGAGGTTTTGAAGCTGTCGGCGGTAACCAGAACGCTGATGCCGGCCAGATTCATGGCGTACTTCAGCTCGTGCACACCGTAGGCCGGGTTGATGTTTACCAGAATGGCGCCTACTTTCGCAGTCGCAAACTGGGTAACGGTCCATTCGTAACGGTTGGGTGACCAGATGCCCACGCGGTCGCCACGCTTGACGCCGATGGCCATGAACGCCCGGGCCGCCTCGTTCACCTTGTCGACGAACTCTTTGTAAGTCCAGCGAATGTCCTGGTGCAGGCACACCAGAGCCTCGTTGTCGGGAAACTGTTGGGCGGTGCGGTCCAGCATATCGCCGATGGTCATGCCCAGCAGTGGCTTTTCTGCGATACCACTGGTGTAACTTGGGAGAGTCTTGCTCATGTCTCTGCCTCCATTGTTTTTGTAGTTGAGGGCTGGAAAGTTACTGGCACAGGCCCCCGAGTGCCTGGCCCACTTTAGAGCCGTTATGACGTTTCAGTTGCGCGCAGATCCAGTCGCCGGTTTTCACCAGCTTGTTCAGATCCACGCCGGTATCGATGCCCAGGCCGTTAAGCAGGTATAGCACGTCTTCGGTGGCTACGTTGCCAGATGCCCCTTTGGCATAAGGGCAGCCGCCCAGACCGGCCACAGAGGCGTCAATCACGCTTACGCCCTCTTCCAGTACTGCGTACAGGTTGGCCAGGGCCTGGCCATAGGTGTCGTGGAAATGCGCCGCCAGTTTGTCCATGGGCACATGGGCGGCCACGGCTTCGAGCATGCGCTTGGCTTTCAGGGGCGTACCCACGCCGATGGTGTCGCCCAGGGATATTTCGTGACAGCCCATGTCGTACAGGGCCTTGGCCACGGTGGCCACTTGTGCCGGTTGGATATCGCCCTCGTACGGGCAGCCCATCACGGTAGACACGTAACCGCGTACGGGAATGCCGTGTTTGCGGGCTTCTTCAACCACCGGTGCAAAGCGCTCCAGGCTTTCAGCAATCGTGCAGTTGATGTTCTTTTGGGTGAAGGACTCCGATGCCGCACCGAATACCGCCACTTCGTCGGCCCCGGCCGCCAGGGCGCCCTCGAATCCTTTCAGGTTCGGGGTGAGGGCCGAGTAGCGAACGCCGGGTTTACGGGTGATGCCGGCCATCACTGCGGCCGCGTCGCCCATTTGCGGCACCCATTTGGGTGATACGAAGCTGGCGGCCTCGATGTGACTGAGACCGCAATCGGCCAGCCGGTCGATCAGGGGCAGCGATATCTGGCCGCCGAGATTGAGATCGACGACCGCCGCGTCCAGCGGCGCGGTCTCCGCGAGGCTCATCGCGCGGCCCAGCGTCGGGATCGGCCCGACCACGCGGGCGCCCGCCTCGGTCAGGATGTCCTGCACGTCGAGCCCGACGAGGATCTCGTCCTCGACCAGAAGGATGTTCGACGGCGGCAGCGGCTCGATCTCGCGGCCGTCCTCGTCGCTGACGCCCGCATCGGGTGTCTCGACGTTGTCGGAGATCATCGCCAGTGCCGTCAGCGGTAGCTCGAGGCGGCAACGCAGACCTTCCGGCTCGTAAGTGAGCTCCGCGCGGGCGGCCGCTTCCTGCGGGAAGGCGCGCTCGACCAGCGCCGAGCCGAAGCCCTTGCGCGTGGGCGGCGTGACGGCGGGGCCGTCCCGCTCGCGCCAGTCGAGGCGGAGGATCTTGCCGTCGTCGCCCTCGACGATGCCCCATTCGATCTCGATGCGGCCGTGAGGCACGGACAGGCTGCCGTACTTGATGGCGTTGGTGGTCAGTTCGTGGAGGACCAGCGACAGGCTCTGCGCTTCGCGGGGCCGCACGATGATGTCGCCGTCCGCCTTGAGGGTCGTGCGCGCTTCCGCGCCGTAGGGCTGAAGCTCTTCCTCGATCATCTGCCGCAGGCTCGCGCCGCGCCAGCCCTTGTCGGTCAGCCGGTTGTGGCTGCGCGCCATGACGCCGACGCGGCCTTCGAGGACCTTGGGCAGCGCCTCGGCGGATTCCGCGGACCGCGCCGACAGCGAGATCATCGCCTGGATGGTGGCCAGCATGTTGCGCACCCGGTGGTTCAGTTCGGCGATCAGGAGCTGCTGGCGTTCCTCCGCGCTCTTGCGTTCGGTGATGTCGTCGATGGTCAGCACCGCACCGATGATCCGGCCCTCGCGGTTGCGCAGCGGCACGCCGTGGTAAAGCCAGACGGCGAGCCGCGACGGCATCGAGACCTCGACCTCCAGCCCGACGAGGGTCTCGCCGCGCAGGACGCGCGCGTGCGGCAGGTCGGCTTCCGTGAGTGGCGTGCCGTCCAGCGTCCGGACGCGGAACTGGGAGACGATCTCGTCGATGCGGCCCTGATCCGCGTCGAGCGGAATGCCGAGGAGACGCCGCCCGGCCTTGTTGACGTAGTTCACCTTGCCGCCGTAGCCGACGACGAACAGGCCTTCGACCATGTTGTCGAGGATGGCCTGGCGTTCCTCTTCGGTCCTGTGCAGCTCTTCGAGGAGCATCTCCTTCTCGGCGACGGAGACCTCGGCCTTTTCGCGCCGGTTCATTTCGGCCCGGAGCTCGATATTCGCCGCCTGCTGCCGCCGGCTTTCGCGGAGTGCGATCATGACGAAGATGCAGAGTAGCGACGACACAATGATCGTCAGGATTCCGTTCTGTATCGTCTCGTCGGTCCACGGCGCGAGGATCGCATCGCGGTCGAGGCCGTAGCCGACATAGATGGGGTATTCGCCCACGCGGCTGTAGGCGTAGATGCGGTCGGTGCCGTCGACCTCCGACGATGCGCGGTACACCACGGTCTCGGCGGAATCCAGGAGGTCCCGCCGGAAGGTGTCCGGCGACAGTTGGGGCGGGATGTTCTCGAGCTTCGGGAAACGGGCGAGCAGGTCGCCGTTGCTGCGGATGAGGTTCGTTACGTGCGGGCGGTTCTCCTTGATCTTCTCCCAGACGCTTTCGAAGTAGGACAGCTTGACGCCGGACAGGATGACGCCGTTGAAGGTGCCATCCGGGGCCGTGCGTCGCCGGCCGATATTGAAGACCAAGTTGCCGCGCACGCGTCCGACGATCAGCGGACCGATATAGAGACCGTCGCTGTCCTTCAGAACCTTGAAATACTCCCGATCGCCGCCGAAAATTCGAAGGGGATACACGTCGGAGCTGTTCACGGCAAAGCCGTCGGGCCCGATCAGCCAGACACCATAGAGATGGTCGGATTTCCGGGTGAACTGACCGA
>CAJXLD010000154.1 GCA_913055595.1 uncultured Altererythrobacter sp. | reverse complement strand
CCCGCCGATCTCGAGCCCGCGCCTCTGGCCGACGGTGTAGTGAATGATGCCGGGGTGCTCGCCCAGCACCTCGCCCGTTTCGGCATGGACGATCTTGCCCGGCCTGCCTCCTTCTGGACGCATGGCCTTCACGATCTTGGCATAATCGCCATCGGGCGCGAAGCATATGTCCTGGCTGTCGGGCTTGGCGGCCACGACCAGCCCGAAATCTTCGGCAATGCGCCGCACGTCCTGTTTGGGCATGCCGCCCAGCGGGAAACGCAGGAAATCGAGTTGTTCCTCTGTCGTGCCATAGAGGAAATAGGACTGGTCGCGCGCCGGATCGAGTGCGCGGTGAAGCTCTACACCATCCTCTGTTGCGACGCGGCGGACATAATGGCCGGTGGCCAGGCAGTCCGCCCCCAGCTCCTTCGCCATGCGCAGAAGGTCCGTAAACTTGGGCCCCATATTGCAGCGGATGCAGGGGATCGGCGTGCGCCCCGCCAGATATTCATCGGCGAAGCGCTCCACCACCTCTTCGCGGAATGCGCTTTCATGGTCGAAGACGTAATGGGCAATGCCCAGCCGATCCGCCACCTTGCGCGCATCGCGAATATCGTCGCCCGCGCAGCAGGCGCCCTTGCGACCGGTGGCCGCGCCATAATCATACAGCTGCAAGGTAATGCCGATCACTTCCGCCCCGCTCGCTGCGGCCAGGGCGGCCACGACCGAACTATCGACCCCGCCCGACATGGCGACGACAATGCGGCACTCCCCGGCCGGCCGGGGCAGGTCGAACAGCGCTGCAGGGTTAACTGCTTTTGTGAAGGTCGTGTCTTTCAGCATTGCGCCGGGCCCATACACTGCGTGGCCGACAAGGCCAATTCCTCCTTTGGAATGGTTACCATCCATTAAGCCTAGCTTTACCGCTTCTTGACGGTTGGCGGTTAGAGACAGGCGCATGTTCGAAGGAAAACCACCGATTGTCCCCGAAGGACATGATTCCCTTGGGGATTTGGCAGGCGCGGATTCTCTGCGTCCGCTGACGTGGAGCGACCTTCGCGCAAGGCTGGAAGCAGCGCGCGATTTCCGCGCCTCCTTGCGGCAGGGAGAGTGTGGAGAAATCGCGAGCTTCGATGCTGTGTCTGCGCGCCGAATTGCTTCGCTCGCCAATGGCAAACACGGCGTTAACCCTAGTGATTTAGCCAATAGCAAACAGAATGGCCGCAATAGCAAACCGTTGCAGGACGACGGTACAAAAAGCGCCCCGAGGAATTGAATGATTGAGAACCAGGACATCCGCCCCGCACAGGTAATCGGCCCGCTTGGCGAGCCGTTGACCATCGACGACCTCCCGTCGCCGAGCACCAAGCGCTGGGTCGTGCGCCGAAAGGCCGAGGTGGTGGCAGCCGTCAATGGCGGCCTGTTGACCATTGACGAGGTGCTTGAGCGCTATGGTCTGACGCTGGAAGAATTTGCCAGCTGGCAGCGTGCGGTGGACCGTTCGGGCATGCAGGGCCTGCGTGTGACACGCATTCAGCACTATCGCGATCTCTACGAACGCCAGCTCAAATACTGAGCCGGAAACACCTGCAAAACCGACAGATTGGACTCTTGCTGCGCTCGCAGGCATGTTTGGCCTGTGAGCGCTTTTGCGTTTACCATCGGACTTTACTGAATCCGCCGGTCAAGAAGCGGGTCACCGATGAGCGCTTTTTTGGAGGAGGAAGATATGGGACCAGGCTGGATTGCCACAATCGTATTGGGCGGGATCGCTGGCTGGCTGGCTAGCAAATTCATGAACCGCGATGTATCCATGGGTGTTCTTCTGAACATTGTCGTGGGAGTTGTTGGAGGCGTTATCGGAAGTGCGATCGGCAACGTCACCGGCTTCCTTTCCGCTGACGCAGGCTGGATCATGTATCTGATCACGGCGTTTGTCGGCGCTGTCGTGCTGCTTGGCGGGGTCAATCTGTATCAACGCGGCAAGGTTCGCTGACAGTCGCAAGCTGGCCTTTGGGCCATCTGTCCGACAAAATGATACAAATGTAACGAAAGCGACGAAAGCGGCGGATTTCCGGCGCTTTCACCGTGTCCGGCTGGCAACGCTGGTCGGCCGTGGCAGGCCTTTGGCAGATGGCTTCGTTGCGGTGCACATAACAAGCGTATATGGGCCTGATCATCTGGCAGATGCGCCGGTCGCGGGCATGGCTGCTGTAGAATTGCAGCTGCGCGCGCGATAACAAGAGGCCGATGGCACCGATGAATTATGAAACCCGAATGGAGCTTGACGACGCTGCAAGGCGAAGCGACATGCTCGATGACGATGCGGGCCGCAAGCGCAAGATGCGTATTGCGCTGGGCGTTGCCGTAGTCGCCATCATTGTCGCCGCGGTGATGATGAGCGGCGGCGAAGCTGAAGCACCCTTTGCGGGACAGGATGAGGGCATCGTTCCCGCGGTCACGGTGTTCAGTCCGGGTGCAGGCACCTATGCCGGGATCATCAACGCGACGGGTACGCTGGCTGCGCGCCGCGAAATGCCGGTTGGCGTCGTGGGTGAAGGGGGGCGTGTAGTCTCTGTGCCCGTCGAGCCGGGAGAGTGGGTCGCCGCGGGCCAGGTCCTGGCCGTGATCGACCGGTCGGTGCAAGAGCAGCAAACGGCCAGTTCCGCTGCACAGGTAGAAGTCTCTCAGGCCGATGCCGATTTGGCTCAGTCCAATCTCGACCGTGCGCTGCAGCTGGTGGATCGCGGATTTGTCAGCCAGGCGGATATCGACCGGCTTATCGCTACACGCGATGCTGCGGTTGCGCGCGTACGCGTTGCCGAAGCACAGTTTGCCGAACGTCAGGCGCGCAACGCCCAGCTGAATATCGTTGCTCCGGCGGCAGGCCTCCTGCTCACCCGCGATGTCGAGCCGGGCCAGGTGGTTGGCGGCGGATCGGGTGTATTGTTCTCGATTGCGCGCGGCGGGGAAATGGAATTGCTGGCCCAGATCGGCGAGACCGAACTGGGCTCGATACCCGTCGGCGCGACGGGCCAGGTCGTTCCCGTCGGCACAGACCAGTCATTCGCCTGCCAGATATGGCAGAAGAGCCCGGTGATCGACGAGATGACACGGCAGGGCACCGCCCGCTGTGCGATGCCTTTTGATCCGGCCCTGCGCCCCGGCGGCTTTGCCTCGATCGAAATCAACAGCGGTGCCGTTGTTGCGCCACGCCTGCCCGAAAGTGCGATCTTGTCCGATGATCGTGGCAGCTACGTTTATGTCGTCGATAGCGACAACCGGGTCGTGCGCCGCCCGGTCGAACTGGGCATGATTACCGATGGAGGAATCATCATTGCTTCCGGCCTCGATGGCAGCGAGCGAATCGTAGCACGTGCCGGCGGGTTCCTGACCGAGGGCGAGACGGTCCGCCCGGTCGCTGATGGCGGTGCCGACCAAGGCGCATAACGATGAATTTCCGCAATATTTCCGCTTGGTCGATCCGCAACCCGATCGTCCCCATCCTCGCCTTTATCGGCTTGATGGTGGCGGGCATCTTCTCCTTCCAGGGAATGGATGTCCAGGACCAGCCGGATATCGAATTCCCGGTGGTTCAGGTGAGCATTTCGCAACCTGGCGCTGCGCCGCCCGAAGTGGAAAACCAGATCACGCAAAGGGTGGAAGCAGCGGTTCAGACGCTCGACGGAATTGAGAATATCAATTCCACGGCATCGGAAGGCAGTTCCTTCACCCAGATCGAATTCGCGCTTGGCACCGATATTGCCGAGGCGGTGAATGAGGTGAAAAGCGAGATAGATAATATTCGCGGCGAGCTGCCCGACGGTATCCTCGAGCCGCGTGTTTTCAAGCAGCAGACCAGTTCGCAGCCGATCGTCTCTTTCGGTGTGACGGCCGACGATATGACAATCGAAGAGCTGAGCTGGTTCATCGATGACACGATCACCAAGGCCCTGCTTACCGTGCCAGGGCTTGCCGAGGTCAGCCGCAGCGGCGGCGTCGATCGCGAGATTCTTGTCATTCTCGACCCCGGGAAGATGCAGGCGCTGGGCGTTACCGCCAGTCAGGTGAATTCCGCGCTTCGCGAGCTCAACGTCAATGCTGCGGGCGGGCAGGCCGAAATTGCTGGGTCGCGCCAGTCTGTGCGCGTGCTGGGCAACGCCGGTTCGGCCTATGAGTTGTCGCAGACGCAAATCTCGCTGGGAGCGGGGCGAAGCGTCAAGCTGTCGGACATTGCCCGCGTGCAGGACTCCTATGGTGAAATCAGCACGGTGGCCAAGGTGGACGGAAAGCCCGTGGTCACCTTTGCGATCACCCGTGCGCGCGGCGAAAGCGATGTGCGCGTCTATGACGAGGCGATCGAAGTTCTGCAGGATGTCGCGGCCGAAAATCCCGGCATACATTTCACACGCCTGTTCACCGAGGTGGACTACACGCGCGCGCAGTACGAAAGCTCCATGGCGCTGCTGATCGAGGGCGCTTTGCTGGCCGTTGTGGTGGTGTTCCTTTTCTTGCGCGATTGGCGCGCCACCATCATCGCGGCGCTGGCGATTCCGCTGTCGGCCATACCGACCTTCTATTTCATGGACATGCTGGGCTTTACGCTCAACACGCTGAGCTTGCTGGCATTGGGGTTGGTCGCGGGTGTCCTTGTCGACGATGCGATCGTGGAGATCGAGAATATCGTGCGCCACATGCGCATGGGCAAGAGCGCTTATCAGGCCTCGATCGATGCTGCGGACGAGATCGGTCTGGCCGTGGTGGCAACCACCAGCTGCATCGTTGCGGTGTTCCTGCCAGTCGGCCTCATGCCGGGCATTTCCGGCCAGTTCTTCAAGAATTTCGGCCTGACCGTCGTAGTTTCGGTACTCATGTCATTGCTCGTGGCGCGCATGATCACGCCCATGCTGGCGGCCTATTTCCTCAAGGCGAAGGGTCACGCCGCGCATGGTGAAGGGCGCGCGATGGACCTTTACATGAAGGTATTGCGATGGTCGCTTGACCAGACCAGGTTTCGCGCAATGCGCGAAAAGATCGGCAAGACCTATACCAGCCCGTGGTTCCACGTGGCGGCATTGGTCGTAGGCGGCGCGGCGATCTACCTCGCCATGCAGTTTATGGGTGGAGAAAACACGGGTGAAGGTGACGGCACAGGCCCATCCTTCCTGTTGATCGCTTTTGGCCTGCTTGCGGCCTATTGTGTCGGTGGCGTGCTGAACTTCCTGTTCGGCCTGGCCTGGGGCACGATTGCCGGCTTCGACAGCAATCATTTCACTCGGCGCACGCGCTATCTTGCGGCGCGCTTCCTCGATCACCGGGTGTGGATGATGCTGCTGGGCATATTCTCGCTTGGGCTAACCGTGCTGATCGGCGCAAATGTGCCGCAGCAATTCTTCCCCAATAACGATAGCGATTTCTCGCGCATCAGCATTTCCATGGTGCCCGGCACCACGCTGGAGCAGACGGAGGCGGTGGTCGATGCAGTCGCTGCACGACTGAGCGAAGAGCAGGAAGTCGAGCTCGCGCTGGGAACTGCACGCGAAGGCTCCGGCAACATCAACCTCGTCCTGCGCGATGATCGGGAGCGGACCAGCCTGGAATTCGAAAGGGCAATGACGCCTGTTGTGCAGTCATTCCCCGACGCACGTATCAATTTCCAGAACCAGCAAGGCGGCGGCGGCGGTACGGGTCGCGAAATCTCCATCCTCCTTTCGGGCTCCGACCCGGAGCAGCTGAACCAGGCGGCACAGGTCCTTGTGGAACAGATGGCCACTGTCGAAGGTGCCGTGGCCCCGCGTATCGATTACGATTTGCAGCGCCCCGAACTGATCATAAAGCCGCGCGAGGACCTGGCGGCCAGCCTGGGCGTGAACACGCAGGCGCTGAGCCAGGCCATCCGCATCGCCACTTTGGGCGATATTGATCAGAACGCGGCGAAGTTCTCGCTCTCAGACCGGCAGATCCCCATCCGGGTGCGCCTCGCAGAAGGGGACCGGCGCAATGTTGCAACGATCCGCAACCTTCCGGTGCCGACTTCTGCGGGTGGGTCCGTCCCGCTAAGCCGTGTGGCCGATATCTCCTTCGGGATGGGCCCGGCTTCGATCGAGCGATACAACCAGAATCGCCGAGTTTTCGTGGGTGTTGACGTTGCTGCCGGCGTGGCGCGCGGTGATGTCTACAATGCCATCCAGAACCTGCCGATCATGCAGAACCTGCCCACAGGCGTGACCGACCGGCCCGTAGGCGCCGATGAATGGCAGCAGGACCTGATCCAGAATTTCGTGATTGCTGTGGTGACGGGGCTGTTTCTCGTCTTTGCCGTTCTCGTCCTGCTTTATCGCCGCCTGGTATCGCCACTGGTCAATATGGGCTCGCTTTTCCTCGCTCCGCTGGGCGGGTTGGGCCTGATCTGGGTTTTGGGCCAACCATTGTCGCTGCCGGTCTTCATCGGGGTGCTGATGCTGCTCGGCATCGTTGCGAAGAATTCCATCTTGCTGATCGATTTCGCGCTGGAGGAGATGGATTCGGGCAAGGCGAAATTTGAAGCGATCATGGAAGCAGGCCACAAGCGCGCGCAGCCGATCGTAATGACAACGGTGGCAATGACTGCGGGCATGATCCCGACAGCTTTGTCTTTGTCTGGCGACAGCGCATGGCGCGCGCCGATGGGCACGGTGGTGATTGGCGGTCTTCTCCTGTCTACCGTCTTGACGCTCGTGATCGTACCTGCCGGCTTTAGCCTGGCGGATGGGCTCGAAAAACGCCTTGGCCCGTGGATGCGTGACCGCCTGCTGACCTATAAGCCCGGCGATGAATATGGCGGCGCCTCTCCGGAGGTTGTCCCCGCCGA
>CAJXLD010000153.1 GCA_913055595.1 uncultured Altererythrobacter sp. | reverse complement strand
CGGGGGCGTCCGACCCTACCATCGTCCGCGGCACCTCCGGGGCATCTCTTTGGCGACGGTCGGCCGGGGGCGTCCGCCCCTACCATCGGCGGGGAAGGGGCCGTCGGTCTCCCAAGGCGTGGCAAGACAATTGGTGTCTCTGGCGACCTGCGCTCCCGCCCTGCTCCCGCACGCTGCGAGAGCCAACCCACCAAGGCCCCCGGCAATTCCGGCCAGGAAGCGCCTGCGCTCCATGTCTTGTTTCAGTTGGGATGCAATAGGGTCAGCCATCAGCGCCTCCTGCTTCCGCGACCAATGCGCGAGCCTCATCGCTCGCCCAGTCATAGGCGCCAATCACGCGCCATACCTCGCGGCCCTCGGCATCATAGAGGATTGTCAGCGGCAGCGCACCTCCTCCTCCGAAGGAGAAGGCGAGCGCATTGTCCGGGTCCATCCAGCGCGGCAGGTTCTCGAACCCGTGCGTTTCGAAGAACGGGACGACTTTATCCGCACCTTGCAGGTCCTCGCTCACGGTCAACACGCGCAAATCTTGAGACATCTCCCCCGCCAGGTCATCAAGCAGGGGCATTTCCACCACGCAAGGCGCGCACCAGGTTGCCCAGAGGTTGAGCAGAACGGGCTTTCCGCTCGTTTCCGCCAACGCAAGCGTGATGCCGGCAGGGTCGACTAGTTCGACCTCCGGAATGGCTCGCCCGGCATGGGTGCGGTCGACAAAGCCGGTGAAGGCATGCGATTCTGTTTCCAAAGAGATTTCTTCGCCGCCTTGCGCGCTTTCTCCCTCTTGCGTATCGCAACCCGCCAGAACGCCTGCGAAAAGGCAGGCGATGGCAGTGAAACGGTAGGTCGGATTGAGCAAGGGTAATACCTCCAATACGATGTGGGGTGGACGGTTCGCAGAAGGGCCGTCTGCCATCATGCGTGAGATAAATGCGTCGATCCCCTTCGACAAGGCGCTGTGGCGGCAGGACATCGCCGCATCGCGCGCGCATGTCGCCATGCTCGCCGCCTGCGACATCGTCAGCGCGGCGGATGCCGAAGCAATCCTCGACGGGCTCGACACAATCGCGGCCGAATATGAGGCCAATGGCGTTCCCGAGGACTGGGACCTCGAGGACATCCATATGACCACCGAAAGCCGTCTTGCCGAACTGATCGGCCCGGCGGCGGGACGGCTGCACACGGCGCGCAGCCGGAACGACCAGGTGGCGACCGATTTCCGCCTTTGGGTGCGCGATGCCATCGACCAGGCGGATGCGGGGCTGAAGGCACTGCAAGATGCGCTGGTGACGCAGGCCGAAGCGCATGCGGGCTCGATCATGCCCGGCTTCACCCATTTGCAAACCGCGCAGCCGGTGACGCTCGGCCACCACCTGATGGCCTATCACGAGATGATCGCTCGCGATCGCTCGCGCTTTTCCGATGCCCGCCACCGGATGAATTTCAGCCCGCTGGGTAGCGCGGCTCTGGCGGGAACGGGTTTTCCCATCGACCGGGAAATGACCGCGCAGGCGCTCGGCTTTGCCGGGCCGACGAAGAACAGCCTCGATGCCGTCTCCGATCGCGATTTCGCGCTCGATTATTTGCAGGCGGCGGCGCAATGTTCGCTCCACCTTTCGCGGCTGGCGGAAGAATTCGTCATCTGGGCGAGCCAGCCCTTCGGGTTCGTGCGCATGGCAGACAGCCTGTCGACTGGCTCCTCGATCATGCCGCAGAAGAAGAACCCTGATGCAGCAGAACTGGTGCGCGGCCATGCCGGGCGTATCGTCGGTTGCCTGACCAGCCTGATGGTGACGATGAAGGGCCTGCCGCTCGCCTATTCGAAGGATATGCAGGACGATAAGCCGCCCGTCTTCGAGGCGGCGAACCTGCTCGGGCTCTCAATCGCGGCGATGACAGGCATGGTGGCGGACAGCACATTCAACACCGATCGCATGCGGCAGGCGGCCGAGCTGGGCTATGCCACGGCCACAGACCTGGCCGACTGGCTGGTGCGGCAGGCGGATATTCCGTTCCGTGAGGCGCATCACATCACTGGCGCTGCGGTGAAACTGGCCGAAAGCCGCGGCGTGGCACTGGATGAATTGTCTCTCGACGACCTCAAGGCCATCGACAACCGGATTGATAAGCGCGTCTTTGAAGCATTGTCGGTTGAAGCATCGGTTGCCGCGCGGTCCAGCTACGGCGGCACCGCGCCCGAGGAAGTACGAAAACGCGTGGCGGAAGCGCGTGCCCCTCTGGATGGCGAGAAGTGAGGAGACCACTAATCCTCTTGGCTCTCGCCCTGCCACTGGCAGCATGCGGGCGCATGGGCGATCTGGAGCCTCGTGAAGGTGCCAGCCTGCCAGTTGCGCCTTATGGTGCCAGCGAACCGCTTTCCGCCGAAGAATTGCTCGAACTCGACCCGCAGGCTGCGCCCGAACGCAGCGTCGAATTGCGGCGAGAATCCGAAGAACGCGAGGACGATCCCTTCGATCTTCCTCCTGAAGGCTGACCGAACAGAAAAATGGACCATTTTGAACTCCGTAACGGCGAACTCTATGCCGAAGACGTGCCCATGGCTCGCATTGCCGAGGAATTCGGCACGCCCGTCTATATTTATTCCCGCGCCACTCTCGAACGCCACGCACGCGTATTCCGCGAGGCGCTGGCGTCGCTGGGCAAGATCCATCTTGCCTTTGCCGTCAAATCCAACCCCAACCTCGCAGTGCTGCGCGTGATGCAGCGCGAGGGCTTTGGCGCCGACGTGGTTTCCGGCGGTGAGATGGCGCGCGCGCTGGCGGCAGGCATGCCTGCAGAGAACATCGTGTTCTCGGGCGTCGGTAAGACGCGGCGCGAAATGCTCGCCGGGCTCGAAGCGGGAATCGGCCAGTTCAATATCGAGAGCGAGGAAGAAGGCGTCGAACTGGCGCAACTCGCCGAGGAAACCGGCCACACGGCGAACTGCGCGCTGCGCGTAAATCCTGACATCGATGCTGGTACGCATGAAAAGATTTCGACCGGGAAGCGCGACAACAAATTCGGCGTACCGATCGACCAGGCGGTGGCGATGTATCTGCGCCTTGCCAGCCTGCCGGGTCTGAACATGCGTGGAATCGCGGTGCATATCGGCAGCCAATTGTCCGATCTGAGGCCGCTTGAGCTTGCTTTCGAGAAGGTCGGGGCGCTGCTCGACCAGATCCGCCACAATGGTGGCACGGTGACGCATATCGATCTCGGCGGCGGCCTTGGCGTGCCCTATAAGGCGGGTGAGGTCATGCCGAGCCCGGCCGAATATGGCCACATGGTCGCGCGCGTGACCAGGGGCTGGGACGTTACGCTGATGTTCGAACCCGGTCGAGTGATAGCGGGCAATGCCGGCGTGCTGCTAACCGAAGTGGTACGGGTGAAGCGTAATGCCAATCGCGATCCCTTCGTCATTGTCGATGCGGCCATGAACGACCTGGCGCGGCCTGCGCTTTATGGCGCGTGGCATGATTTCGATGCGGTGAAGCCGAGCGGCAACCGGATGACCGCCAATATCGTCGGACCCATTTGCGAGACCGGTGATACTTTCGCCATGGGCCGTGAAATGGATGCCGTCGAGCGCGGCGATCTCGCCATCTTCCGTACCGCCGGGGCCTATGGCGCCACCATGGCGAGCTCCTACAACTCGCGCGGCTTTGTGGCCGAGGTGATGGTCGATGGCGACAAGGTTGCCAGCGTCGCCGACCGCATCCTTCCAGAGGAAATCTACGCCGCAGAACGTGTGCCGGACTGGCTCAACGACTGATGCGGAGCCTGCCCCTCTTCCATCGCCTTGCCGGCAAGCCGGTCGTGGTGCTGGGGGAGGGCGGCATGGCCGAACCCAAGCGGCGGCTGGTCGAACGGGCTGGAGGGGTGGTTGTCGCCGACCTTCAGGACGGGATCGATCTGGGTGCCCGACTGGCGTTCATCGCGCATGACGATGCGACCAGATGCGAGGCCGACGCTGAAAAGGCCCGCGCATTAGGCATGCTCGTCAATGTCGTCGACCGGCCTGATCTCTGCGACTTCACCACACCCAGCCTGCTCGAACGCGATCCGGTGATCGTGGCAATCGGCACCAGCGGGGCTTCGGCTGGGCTGGCCAAGCAGTTGCGACTGCGACTGGAAGCTCTGCTGCCTGCTGACCTGGGCGCATTGGCTTCGCGGCTCTCCGAATTACGCGACAAGATCAAACTGAAATTCCCGCAAATGGCCGATCGACGGCAGGCGCTCGACAATGCGCTGACCAGCGGCGGCATTCTCGATCCCTTACAGGAAGGATCGGCCGAACGCTTGGAGGCATGGCTGGAGGGAGCGCTCGATGTTTCGATCTTTGGAGCGATCGAAATCGCCCTTGCCAGTACCGACCCTGAAGACCTGACCTTGCGCCAGGCGCGCCTCTTGGGAAGTGCCGATGTAGTGTTACACGATCAGGATGTTCCTGCGGCCATCCTCAATCGCGCACGAGCCGATGCACAGCGTGTTACCTTGCCGAGCGAAGGCAAGGAGTGGGACGGACTGGTAGTGGTCGTACGTCTCGTAAATGATTGAAAAGGATAGGATTACAATCCTCTAATTTCAGTTCCTTCGAGAGTCTCGGCATTCCTCCTCACCGGCTGGACCTGACGTTCAGCCGTAAAGAGGAGACTGTTGATGAAACTTCCCAAGATCGATCTGGCAAGCTTGCCCGATCTCGAAACCGTCACCGGGCTATTCGGCACTTTGCGTTCGCCCAATCCGGGTCATGACGACACGATCGTCGTGGTTGCGACGGTGATATACGAAAGCACGCCTCCGGGCGGCGGCATTATCTGAGGCTGGTGGCAGCGATGCGTGTTCATCCTGCAATAGCTGCGCTGCGGAGCGACCGTGCTCCGCAGCGCATTGCCCAAGCCACAATGAAGCAAGCCTGCGATACATGGCGGCAAAAACATGATGTTGCCCAGGCATTGGAACAATTCCGGCAATTCGGTGCCGGCGCAAAGCTGGAAGATTGTCCAGCACTGGACGAAGTCTTCACTGGTCAGGGGCGAGCAGAATCGATGATGCGCTCGCTTGCCCAGCAGTTCTGCAAAGCCCTGGCTGAATCCCCTCTCGGTCACCCGCCTTTCCGCCACGGTTTTGAAGGGCGCGCATCAACTCTACTTCTGGCGAAATCGGGCAGGGCACAATTGATGCTGCAAGCGCGCGAGCCAGGGAGCTACGAATTCCCCGGTGCCACTTTTTCGGATGCACTGCGGTATGATGCCACACTGGCCGGAAAAGCCAGTGCCCACATCCTGCGAATTCGCGGAGTGCAAGATCGGGTGCATTTTGTCGAAGAGCGGGTCACCTTGCGACCTGGGGCGCGGCTGGGCTTCGATTGCAGCAATGAGACAATGCTGGTGCATGATGTGAGCCAACGTCTTGTGACCTTGCGTTTGTTGCAGTGCGCCGAAGAACCGCGGCCGGGTCGTGAATATTGCCGCAAGACCGGCAAGCTACTGCACCAGTCTGCCGGGTCGCTTGCAACCAGTCGGCGCGAAATGATGGTCGCCATGCTCGGTCGCATGCAACGCAGAGAGGCTGTGCCGATCATGGCCGCAATGGTCCACTCCGAAGGCGACGAGTCGCTCAGGTGGCAATGCCTTCGTGAATGCCTCGCACTCGATAGCGAAGCCGGGTTTGAAGCTCTGTCTGCGGTGGCGGCAAGCGAAACCGACCCGCTGGGCGATCCGGCGCGCGCGCTGCGCACGCAATTGATCGAAGACCATCCTCAATTTGCAAAAGTGGAGGGGCAACAATGCCGCGTGTAATCGACATCAAGGATGAAACGGTCTGTTCGCTGGATGACTGCGTCAATGCCCTGGCAGAGCGAGGATTTGATCCAGGAGAAGAGGAAAACCTGCATGATGCATCGCGATGGTTGCGCCGTCTGGGCAATAATCGCGATTTCTTGGCTGAGATGATGCTGGCCGAATTGAAGGGCGGCAGAGGGGGAGAGGAGGATGCGAGCGCATATGGGGCGCAGGTCGTGATGCTCTCGCAGCTAGGCCGCGATTTCTTCATCCGCGCCAATTTCTGGCCGAGCCGGGACGAGTATGCTTTTCGTTCCTCCGGCCAGACGGCATTTTCATATGAATTGCCACATGACCATAATTTCGATTTCTTGACGGTCGGCTATTTCGGTCCGGGCTATTCCTCCGACTACTACGAGTACGATTATGAGGCGGTGGACGGCGTGATCGGAGAGAAGGCGGGTTTGCGCTTTATCGAACGCTCGACGCTGAATCCCGGAAAGCTGATGCATTATCGGGCGCATTTGGACGTGCATTCGCAACTCCCGCCCGAAAGCCCCTCCGTCTCGCTCAACATCATGCATGCGGGCGGGGCGCAGGGCTGGCTTGACCAGTACAAGTTCGATGTCGAAAGGGACGAGATCTCGGGCGTGATCAGTCCGGGTTGCAGCGAGATATTCCTGCGTGTGGCTGTGGGGCTGGGCGGAGAGGAAGCGCAGGACCTCGCAGAGAACTTCGCCAGCAATCATGTGAGCGATCGTATGCGGCTAGCGGCCCTGGATGCGCAGGCAGGAGTACTCGATGTCGAGGGACGCGATGCCTTGTGGCGACGGGCTGAAGCCAATGGCAGCAAGCTGATCGCGGGCGAAGCAACCCGCCGACGTAAGGAACTTGCAGGCGCCTAAAGAATGCCTCCCGCCAACCGGTCGATCGCGCCTTGCAGGATCACCGCGGCGGCGTGACTGTCGATCTTCTCGGCGCGTTTGGCGCGGCTGAAATCCTGCGCGACCATATCGCGTTCGGCGCTGGCGGTGGACCAGCGTTCGTCCCACAGCAGCACGGGTAGATCGAGAACTTCCAG
>CAJXLD010000152.1 GCA_913055595.1 uncultured Altererythrobacter sp. | reverse complement strand
GGGTTTGTCCTTGGCCTTGCCACCCTTGTACTCCATCACGATCAGGCGTGCTGGCTGGGCACTGCCGGCAGATGGCGGCTTGCTGCTGTGCGGATTGCAGGACGGGCTCTATACGTTCGATCCCGAAACGCAGCTCTTCGAAAAGCTGATGGATGTACCGGGCGAGCCCGCGCACAACCGTCTCAACGATGCCTGCACCGATCCCTGGGGTCGCGTCTGGTTCGGCTCGATGGACGACAATGAGGAGGAGGCTTCGGGCCGCTTCTACGTTTTCGACAAGGGCGATATCCGCCCAGCTGGGCCCAATGGTATCTCTATTACCAATGGCCCAGCCGTCAGCCCGCAGGGAGATCGCATCTATTTCACCGACACCGTTGCGCAGAAGATCATGGTGGCGGACCTTTCCGACGATGGCGTGGGTGACGCTCAGCCTTTCGTCGATACCGGTGCGCTGTTTCCCGATGCCTATCCCGATGGCCCCATTGTCGATGCAGAGGACCATGTCTGGACCGGGCTTTACCTCGGCAGCCGCGTCGCGCGATTCAGTCCCGACGGCGACCTCGTAGCAGAGGTGGAATTCAACGCGCGCGACATCACCAAGATGTGCCTCGGCGGCGAGGATTTCCGCACCGCCTATGTCACGACCGCTACCAAGAACCTGGAGCCGGACCAATTCGCTGAGTTCCCCGATGCCGGCAGCCTGCTGACATTCGATGCACCGGTGGCGGGCTTCGCCCAGACGAGAGTGAAACTGGGGTGAAATTGGGGTGACTTTGGCATGATCCGAACCGGCCTGACGCTATCGGCTTTACTTTATGCCGGGGCGGCCAGCGCTGCGCCGGTCCTCGCCCCGGTGTGGCAGGATCAAGCCGTAATCCAGCGCGACAGACCGGTGACGGTGGAAGGCACCGCAGCACCCGGTGCGCAGATTTCGGGCACGCTGGGTGATTCCAGCGTCACAGCCACTGCAAGCGGGGATGGCAGTTTCATCATCACCTTTCCGCAGCGGCCCGCAAGCGCCGATCCTCTGACCCTGACGGTCACCGATGGCGACGGGGAAGCGGTGGTAACCGATATCGTCGTAGGCGATGTCTATCTCTGCTCCGGCCAATCCAACATGGCCTTTACCGTCAGCGCCGGGCTCAATGGCTATAATAATATCCAGGCGAGCAGCGACCCGCTGCTGCGCATGCTGACCGTGCCGCAGGATACCGCCGCCAATCCGGTGAAGGAGTTCGGGGACGAGGTGAGCTGGCAAAGCGCAAGCCCGGGGACCACCGGCGGCTTTTCGGCCGCCTGCTATTACATGCTGCGCGAACTGCGGCAGGCGCTCGATATCCCGATGGGCGCGGTGCACTCCAGCTGGGGTGGATCGCAGATCCGCGCCTGGGTGACGCCCGAGGCGGGCAGGGTGCTGTACGGCGAGGAGCAGATGGACTTGCTCGCGCTCTATGGCCAAGACCCGTTGGCCGCCGTCACCGCATTTGCACCTGCATGGGAAGAATGGTGGCGCACTGCAAAGGGCAATGAACCGTGGAACAATCCCGACGCGCTGGAATGGCAGCCCGTTCCCGCAATCTCTCCGTGGACCGATTGGGGCGATGATGCGCCCGCCGTAGTTGCCAATGTCTGGTTCCGCCACACGATCGATCTCACCGCCGAACAGGCCGCTGCCGGGGGCGAGCTCAATATCGGCATTATCGACGATCTCGACGCCACCTGGATCAACGGCCATCCGCTCGGCATCAATCACGGCTGGAGCACCGAACGCAAATATGCGGTTCCGGCCGAATTCTTGAAGGAAGGCCGCAATGAAATTGTCTTTGCCGCCAGCAACAGTTGGGGCGAAGGCGGCATGCAGAGCGCAGCGGATCGCCTTTATTTCACTCCCGCAGGCAGTCAGACCATCGCGCTCGACCAGTGGCGCTATTCCGATGGCGACTTCGGACAAATGCCTCCGCGCGCGCCATGGGATGCCAATGCCGGGATCGGCGTGATGCACAATCGCATGGTCGCTCCCATCGGCCAATATGCCATGGCGGGCGCCGCCTGGTACCAGGGCGAAAGCGATGTCGGCCTGCCCGGCTATCAGGACAAATTGCGCGAGCTCTTCGCAGGCTGGCGCCGACAGTTCGGGCAGGACATGCGCATGCTGGTGGTGCAGCTGGCCAATTATGGCGCACTCCAGAGCGAGCCGGTCGAAAGCGGCTGGGCGGTAATACGGCAGGATGAGCTCGACGCGGTGCTGGCTGATGGCAATGCCGCATTGGTGACCGCCATCGACATCGGCGAATGGAGCGATATCCACCCGACCAACAAGGTTGTACTAGGAGAGCGGCTGGCGCTGGCGGCGCTGGGCGAACCCATGCCTATGCCGACAAGGGCCGTACAGCAGGGCGATGTCATCACCTTGACCTTCAGCGGTGTCGAAGGGGGCCTGCGCGCCCATGGTGGGGCCTATCCGCTGGGTGTGGAGCTGTGCGGCGATACGCAGGAGAGCTGCCGCTTCGTACTCGCACAAGTTAGTGGCAATGCTCTGCGCATCTGGGCAGACGGCGGGCCTGCGACCCGCATCCGCTATGCATGGGCTGACGCACCGGTCGTCAACCTCTACGATGGCCGTAACATCGCCGTTCCCGGCTTCGAGGTGGAGATTGCACAATGATCATAACCCGTCGCTCGCTCCTTGCGGGCACGGCGGCAGGCGCTGCTGGCCTGTGGCTGGGAGGATGCACTCCCGAACCCGAAGCTCCGCCCAGCCCGTTTATCAAGCGTGAGGGCCAGCGTCTTGTCCGTGCGGGCACGCCCTATCGCGTTGTCGGCGCGAACATGTGGTACGCCGCCTGGCTCGGTGCCGATGCGCCCTATGGCAATCGCGAGCGGCTAGTGCGCGAACTCGATCGCCTGCAATCCTTGGGCGTCAATAATCTGCGTATCATGGCCGCCGCCGAGGAAGGGCCGCTCAACAATTCGATCAAGCCCGGCTTCACAGCAAACGACGGTTCGTCTAACGAAACGTTGGCTGCAGGCCTCGATTTCGCGATGGCGGAAATCGGCAAGCGGAACATGACCGCGGTTCTCGTGCTGTCCAATTTCTGGGAATGGTCAGGCGGTCTGCAGACGCTGCTCTATCGCGCGACGGGCAGTTACATGGACATGGGCGACCCTGAGCATCCCTGGCCCGCATTCGCCGATGCCACGGCGGAATTCTACAACAATGAAGCCGCCATTGCGCTCTACCACCAGCACCTGCGCAACATGGTTTCGCGCGTCAACTCGGTGACGGGCACAACCTATATCGAGGATCCGGCAGTGATGAGCTGGCAACTCGCCAATGAACCGCGTCCGGGCGGCAGCGACGAGGCGATTGCGCGCAATCAGGATCGCTATCTGGCCTGGATTGCCCGCACAGCTGCCATCATCCGTTCGATCGACGCCAACCATATGGTCTCGCTGGGCCAGGAAGGCACACAGGCGACCAATGGCAGCGAGGAGCTGGTCACCGCCGCCCACGAGAACGTGGATTATGTCACCGCGCATATCTGGCCACTCAACTGGGGATGGGTTGCGGGCGACGACCTTGAAGGCACATGGCCCGCAGCAAGCGAGTTGGTGGTGAACTATATCGACACACATACGCGCCTCGCCGCAGCGATGAACAAGCCGCTACTGATCGAGGAATTCGGCTTCCCACGCGACGATGAAGCCTATTCGCCCGATGCCGCCACCGGCTATCGCGAGCAATATTACCGCACGATCTACGAAAGGGTCGAAGCAAGCTGGCGCGATGGCGGGCCGCTTCAGGGCAGCAACTTCTGGGCCTGGAATGGCGAGGCACGCGCCGCGCATGAGGATGCGCGGTTTCAGGATGGCGACCTCGCCTATATGGGCGACCCGCCGCATGAACCGCAGGGCTGGTATGGCATCTTCGACAGCGACAATGAAATGCTCGGCCTGATCCGCGAACACGCCGCGCAGCAATGTGTGGGCATCGAGGGCCAGTGCCCGGCCTGACGCTTTCCGGAGGCGAATGGGACGCCGGCGTGCTTCCCGAACAGGGAGGCAGGCTGACTAGGCTGACCTTCCGCGGCGTCGAAGTACTGCGGAGCATGACTGAAGGCACTTCCGATCCGCTCGACAGCGCTTGCTTCCCGCTCGTCCCCTATTGCAACCGAATTGCCGATGGAGCCTTCGCGTGGCTCGGCGACGAAGTGCAACTGCCGCACAATTTTCCGCCCGAGACATCCAGCATCCACGGCCTAGGCTGGCAAAGCGCGTGGGAGGTTGTGAGTTCTCGCGACTTCAATTGCGCTATGGAGCATCGCCACCCCGGCCTTGGCCAGCGTCCCTGGGAAGGCGCAATCGATGACTGGCCCTGGGCATGCCATGCCGAACAGCGCGTTCGGTTGGGAGAAAGGGGCTGCGCCATCACGCTCAACCTCACGAACCTCTCAAACGTCCCCATGCCCGCCGGGCTCGGCTTCCACCCCTATTTCCGCAGGCGACCCGAAACGCAGGTGACGTTCAAGTCGAATGGCGTCTGGTTGGTGGACGATGCGCAAATCCCGACCGGCGAGATTGCGGCCTCCGATCACTTCGGTGATTTCGCCAGTGGCGCGCCGCTGCCTGCACAAACGATCGACCACTGCTACATGTTATGGGACGGTGTTGCGCGAATAGAGGACGATTTGGGCACGATCACGCTCACCGCGCGCGGCGCCCCCTACCTTCACCTTTACGCGCCCGAAGACGGCAGCGCGCTGTGCCTGGAGCCCGTGTCCCACATGCCCGATGCGCATAACCAGGACCCCGGCGACTTAACCTCGCTCCCGCCGGGATGTTCGGCCAGCCTGCAGATGTGGATTACCGCCGCAGCACGGTGAGTGTGGCCCTAGTGATTATGCCGCGGCAGCTTGCGTGAAGTCTGACGGTATTTGAGCGCCAGCTCCATCACCCCGCCCTCGCCCAGTTGGCCGGTTTTCTCGCGATAGATCTCTTCCCACGGAGTTTGCGACTCAGGCACCTGTGGGATCGTCTCTTCCTTCAACCGACGAGCGATTTCGGCATCGTCCACCAACGCATTGCAGGTCCGGGCATTGAAATCGATCCGGATCGTGTCACCGGTCCTTAGCCATGCCAAGCCACCACCAGCGTTGCTCTCCGGCGTCGCATGCAGGATCGAAGGACTGTCCGCAGTTCCCGATTGGCGGCCGTCACCCAGCGTCGGCAGCCATTCGATGCCGCGCTGGATCAGTGCATCCGGCGGCTGCATATTGACTACTTCCGCGCTGCCCGGCCAGCCAAGCACGCCGGAACCGCGCATGACAAGAATGCAATTCTCGTCAATTTCGAGCGAGGGATCGTTGATGCGGTCATGATAATCGTCGGACCCGTCAAACACCACGGCACGCGCTTCGAAGATCCCTTCCTTGCCTTCTTGCGAAAGGTAGCGTTCCTGAAAGTCCTTCGAGATCACCGAAGTCTTGAGCACGGCAAAATCGAAGAGATTTCCGCTCATCACCATGAAGCCGGCACGCTCCTGCAGCGGATCGGCAAAAGTACGGATCATTTCCCTGTCCGGGCTTTCCTTGCCCTTAAGGTTTTCGCCGATGGTCTTGCCCGTACAGGTGAGGCAATCAGTCTTGAGCTTGCCCGCCTGCATCAGCTCCCACATCGCTGAGGGAACGCCGCCCGCACGATAGAAACGCTCACCAAGATATTTACCGGCGGGCTGCATATTGACCAGCAGCGGCATATCATATCCGTGTTCCTGCCAGACATGTGATTCCAAATCGATCCCGGCATGGCGTGCCATGGCTGTGATATGTGGCTGGGCATTGGACGAACCACCGCAAACGGAAACCGTGGCAATGGCATTGAGGAAACTGTCCCGTGAAAGAATGTCCGAAGGCTTGAGGTCCTCGCGCACCATCTCGACGATACGCTGGCCCGTTCGATAGGCATATTGCCCGCGCTCGCGATAGGCCGCCGGGATCGCCGAACAACCAGTCAGCGAAAGGCCCAAGGCCTCTGCCACGGCGTTCATCGTACTGGCCGTTCCCATCGTGTTGCAATGACCAACCGATGGCGCGCTCG
Organism: uncultured Altererythrobacter sp.; assembly: GCA_913055595.1. Lineage (GTDB taxonomy): Bacteria > Pseudomonadota > Alphaproteobacteria > Sphingomonadales > Sphingomonadaceae > Alteraurantiacibacter. The sequence goes on along the minus strand of CAJXLD010000152.1, from coordinate 787 downwards.
AAGTTGCAAGATCGAGGAACTCGTCCGTATCGATCTCGCCCTTGGCCAATTTCTTGCGGCTACGCCAGACTATCGTCCCTGAACCGACCAACTCGCCTTCATGCCAGCCATCCAGCATGGGTCCGCTGGACAGGACAATGGCCGGGATATCAACCGTGGAAGCCGCCATGATCTGGCTTGGCGTGGTCTTGTCACAGCCCGTGGTCAGAACCACGCCGTCGATCGGATAGCCGAACAGGATCTCGACCAGCCCGAGATAGGCGAGATTGCGATCGAGCGCCGCGGTCGGCCGGCGGCCGGTCTCCTGGATCGGATGGACGGGAAATTCGAAGGCGATGCCGCCGGCTTCGCGGATGCCCTCGCGAATCCGGGCGGCGAGCCCGAGATGAGGGCGATTGCATGGCGACAGATCGGAGCCGGACTGGGCGATGCCGATCAGCGGCTTGCCTGACTGGAGTTCCTCCCGGGTCAGGCCCCAGTTGAGATAACGCTCGATGTAGAGCGCGCTCATGTCGCGATCATCGGGATTGTCGAACCACAGCTGCGAGCGCAACAGGCGCTTGTTGTTGTTTTCGTTGGTCATTCACATCTCCCTGGAGACATTTCGTTCCCACGGACACTGCGGTCGCAGAACCTCAAACCCCGATGGCCCAGTCGACGTTCTTCGCGGAGAAGCCGAGCGCTTCGGCCACGGCGGGATGGGTGATCTCGCCGTCGTAGACGTTGAGGCCGCCGCGCAGGTGGGGATCGGCGCGCAGTGCCGAAATGATACCCTTGTCGGCAAGCG
>CAJXLD010000151.1 GCA_913055595.1 uncultured Altererythrobacter sp. | reverse complement strand
CGGGTGATGGAGGGGTTTTCCGCCTTGCGGGTGATCTTGTCGATCTCGTCGATGTAGACGATGCCGTGCTGCGCCTTTTCGACATTGTAGTCGCTCGCCTGCAGCAGCTTGAGGATGATGTTCTCGACGTCCTCGCCCACGTAACCCGCTTCGGTCAGCGTGGTGGCATCGGCCATGGTGAAGGGCACGTCGAACGTGCGCGCCAGCGTCTGTGCCAGCAGCGTCTTGCCCGAACCGGTCGGGCCGACCAGCAGGATGTTGGACTTGGCCAGTTCGACATCGCCCGCCTTGGCGGAGTGCTTGAGGCGCTTGTAGTGGTTATGCACGGCGACAGAGAGTACGCGCTTGGCGCGGTCCTGGCCGATCACGTAATCGTTGAGCGTTTCGCAAATCTCGTGCGGAGTGGCGATTTCGCCATCCTTCTTTCCCGTCAGGCCGCCCTTGGCTTCCTCGCGGATGATGTCGTTGCACAGCTCTACGCACTCATCGCAGATGAAGACCGTGGGGCCTGCGATAAGTTTGCGCACTTCATGCTGAGACTTGCCGCAGAAGCTGCAGTAAAGGGTGCTCTTGCTATCGGTTCCGCTCAATTTCGTCATATTCCTTGCCAGTTTCCCTTCGCCACAGGCGCGGGATTCGACCCTCCCAATGTAAAGCGGGCCGAAACAATATCAATCTGATCCCTTCTATATCCCACGGACTTGATCCAGCCTGAAGGATGAGGGTTGCCAAAATGCTACAATTTCGGGCTTGTCGTTAACCTTTGGATAGGTGCTGAAACTCACTCCGGTGCACCGCCCGAACCGTCAGCGTGGTGCTCTTCTTCACCCTTGGGTCGGTGAGCGAAGACCTTGTCAACAAGGCCGAATTTCATCGCTTCGTCCGCTTCCAGGAAGGTGTCGCGGTCCATTGCCTTCTCGATATCGTCCAGGCTCTGGCCGGTATATTTGACATAGAGATCGTTCATTCTTGCCTTGATGCGCAGGATTTCCTTGGCCTGGATCTCGATATCCGAGGCCATGCCGCGCGCGCCACCAGAGGGCTGGTGAATCATGATTCGCGCATTGGGCAGCGCCACGCGCATGCCCGGTTCGCCCGCTGCGAGCAGGAAGCTGCCCATTGAAGCGGCCTGGCCGATGCAGACGGTGCGTACCTTGGGTTTGATGTATTGCATCGTGTCATGGATCGCCATGCCCGCCGTCACCACGCCGCCGGGCGAGTTGATGTACATGGAGATGTCCTGCGAATTCTCGCTTTCGAGAAACAGCAACTGCGCCACGATGAGAGAAGCCATATTGTCTTCCACCTGGCCGGTGACGAAGACGATCCGCTCGCGCAGCAGGCGGCTGAAAATGTCAAAGCTGCGCTCGCCGCGGCTGGTGCTTTCGACGACAACGGGCACCAATGCGCCGGTTGCGGGATCGGTGGTGAAACGGTCTTTGCTGTCACCAAACAGGTCGAACATGGAATTCCTCTCAAACAGGTTGCGAAAGCCTATGTCGCGCGTGCGAGGCATATGTTCAAGGGCATTAACCCTCTGTCCGCGCGCAAGTGGAAAGAATCCGTTTGTCGAACGAACGATGCCGCCCGTCGATTGTGGCACCAATCGGCGAATGATCGGCCTATGAGCAGTTGACGACTACAGATGTCGACAATGGGATGGGATCAAATTTGAAACATCAGGCTTGCCTTCTAGCCGGGGCTGCGCTCGGCATTATTGCGTCTTTGAATCAGGCGGTTGCACAAGAGGCCGCCGAAGAGGCAGAGGCACCGATTGCCGTCGCCATGGTTTACCTGCCTTCCGATTTTGCTCGTTTCGCGCCGCGCAATGCACTCGACATGTTGCAGCAAGTTCCAGGCTTCAACATTCGCGCCGATGATGATCAGCGCGGGTTGGGGCAGGCGAGCGGTAACGTGCTGATCGACGGCGCACGCGTTGTGAACCGGTCCGATGGAATGTTTGACCAGCTTCGCCGCATTTCCATCGACAGGGTGGACCGGATCGAGATGGTCGATGGTGCGACCATGGGCATTCCCGGACTGTCGGGACAGGTCGCCAATGTTCTTACCAAGCCGGGCGCGATTTCGGGCCGTTTCCAATATCGCGCAACGGCCCGCCCCAAATATGCCGATCCCAGCTATTTTGGCGGGGAGATTTCCCTCAGCGGATCGGGCGAGAGCTATGAATGGACGCTGGCCTATAATCACGGCGTTGGGCGCGGCGCGGCTGCGGGCGGAACGGCTTACTTCGCCGATCCCGATGGTGTGATTACCCAAAACACCGATGCCGACATCCATTTCAACGGCGAGTTCCCGCAGCTCTCGGCGCGCGGAAAGTGGACCAGTCCTGGCGGCACGATTGTGAACGCCAATGCCAACTACGGCCGCCAATATACCGATTTCTCCAATGACGAATTGCGTACACCGGTAGACGGTTCTCCGGCCTTCTTCCGCGATTTCGACAACCGCCGGCGTGGTTTCGGTTACGAGATCGGCGGCGATGTCGATTTCGCTCTCGCAGGGGGAAGGTTGAAACTGATCGGGCTGGAACGATTCAGCCGCAACAATATCCGCCAGACATCGATCACGACTGTCGAGGATGGCTCGCCCGAAACCGGCAATCGCTTTGCCCGCATCTCGGATTCGGGAGAGCGCATTGGCCGGGCAGAATATCGCTGGTCCATGCTGGGCGGCGACTGGCAACTCGATGCCGAGGCCGCTTTCAACAGGCTCGACCAGTCGGCTATGTTGTTCAATCTTGAGCCGACCGGAGATTTCACGGAAATTCCCTTTCCCAACAGTTCGGGCGGGGTGACGGAGGATCGCTATGAATCGATCCTTACGCACAGCCGCCCGCTGGCCGATGGACTGTCGCTGCAAGTGGGTGCAGGTGCGGAATATTCCACCCTGGCGCAGACCGGCCCGAACGGGCTGACCAGGCGCTTTTGGCGCCCCAAGGGATCGCTCACGCTGGGCTGGGAGCCGACCGATGGCCTCGACATCTCCTTCGAGATTGCACGCGACGTGGGTCAGCTTTCTTTTGGCGACTTCCTCGCCAGCGTGGCGCTGGACCAGAACAACCAGAACGCCGGCAACAATGTGCTGGTGCCGCCGCAAAGCTGGGACCTGGAACTGGAAGCGCAGAAGAATCTCGGGCCCTGGGGATCCACTACGCTGCGGCTGGTCGGCTCCTGGTATGAAGACCGGATCGAACTGATCCCGGTTGGCGTGGATCGTGAGACCCGCGGCAATATCCCAAAGGCGCGTTATCTTGCCGTGGACTGGCGATCGACCTTCGAACTCGCCCCGCTAGGCTGGAACGGAGGCAAGCTCGACACGCGCTTCGTCTATCGAGATACGTCTTTGCGCGACCCGCTAACAGGGGAGAAGCGGGCCTTCAGCGGACAGCGGGATGTCCAGATCAATATCGATTTGCGGCACGACATTCCCGGCAGCGATTGGGCTTGGGGCGTGGGAATGGAATATAGCCACACTCTGCTGTTCATTCGCTTGGGCGAAATCGGGCGCGATGATGAAGGTCCGATATACACCTTCGCCTTTGTCGAGCATAAGGACGTGTTGGGGATGACCGCCAATTTCCAGGTCTTCAACATCACCGATGGCCGCGCCCGTTTCCGGCGCACGGTTTATGATGGCTATCGCGACCGTTCCCCTGCGCTTTTCCAGGAATATCGCAACCTGTCTGTGCAGCCGATCTTCCAGATACGTCTGACGGGGGATTTCTAGGGGATTGCGTCAATTGTAACCGCGGCGCACACTTGGCGAATGAGATCTACCCTCCTGACCGCGAGCCTGTTGTTCCTTGCCGCGTCTCCTGCAGTTTCACAGCAGCTGGAGTACGAGGACGAAGGGCGACTCAAGACGATCATAATTCAAGAACTGCCTTCGTCGGTAGTGGTGGCAGCAGATGCTTATGTCAATCGTATTGCCGCGCTCGATGACGCGGGGCCGGTGCTGAATGCTGTGATCGATTATGATCCCGTTGCAGCGCTGGCGGCCATCGCCAACACTGAAAGGCATCTCGGTGGCCGCACCATATTGGTAAAGGACAATATCGAAACCGTGGAATGGCCCACCACCGCTGGGTCGCTCGCGCTGGCCGACAACCGCACGGGCCGCGATGCACCCTTGATCGCGCGGCTGCGCGAAGCAGGCGGCGTGGTGCTCGGCAAGACCAATCTTTCCGAATGGGCCAATATCCGCTCGTCGAACAGTTCTAGCGGCTGGAGTGCGATTGAAGGGCAAACGCGAAATCCACATGCAACGGATCGCAGCCCCTGTGGTTCCTCATCCGGCAGCGCAGTAGCGGTGGCAGCGGGCTTTGCCTGGGCGGCCATCGGGACCGAAACGGACGGGTCGATCTCCTGTCCAGCCAGCGTCAACGGCATTGTCGGCTTCAAGCCAACGGTGGGCATGGTCAGTCGCACGCATATCGTACCGCTGAGCCATTCGCAGGACACGGCAGGGCCAATGGCCAACTCGGTCTATGATGCGGCACTGCTACTGAGCGCAATCGCGGGTAGCGATCCGGCCGATGCGGCAACGGCGGAGGCCGACGCGCATGTGGTCGATCTTACGGAAGGACTGCAGGCGGCAAGCCTGACAAGCGTTCGCTTGGGCGTGATGCGCAACCAGGTGGGCGAAAACGCACAAGTTGCAGAAGTGTTCGAACAGGCGCTCGACGACCTGCGTGCAGCAGGCGCCATCCTCGTGGAGATCGACTACACGCCCGATGAAAGCATGTGGGATGATGAATACACCGTCCTGCTCTACGAATTGCGCGAGGATTTGGGCGCCTACCTGCGTGGATCGCCCGCCGATATTCCCGTGCGCAGCTTGCAGGATGTGATCGCCTTCAATGAGGCGCATGCGGACATTGAGCTGCGCTGGTTCGGGCAGGACATTTTCGAACTGGCCGAGATGACGAGAGATCGCGAAGCGTATGAGCAGGCGCGCGCCAACTCCTTCCGCCTCGCCGGGCCGGAAGGGATCGACCGCCTGCTGGCAGAGCACGAAGTCGCCTTCCTGATCGCACCTACCGAAGGACCGGCCTGGCCAATCGACCTGGTTCTTGGCGATCACTTTACACCGGGCATAGGTGCCGGATCGCTCGCCGCCATTGCAGGCTATCCGCATCTCACCGTCCCAATGGGCGATGTCGAAGGATTGCCGGTCGGACTGAGCTTTATCGGCGAGCGGTGGGGTGACCATGCCGTCTTGCAAGCAGGCGCTGCCTATGAAAGTGTCCGCAGCGTGTCCTTGGCCGAGCCGGGCTTCGCGCCCTGGCGCTGATACAGAGCCCGACACATTAATACATTTGCTTTATTGCCCTGCAGCATGATCGCGTCTAGCGGGGCCGGACAAAGTCAACAGGATGGGACAATTTGGCTTGACGAAGTACCTGATCCAATCGGGGCGCTATGCATTGGCCGTGGCCGTTTTGGCTGCGGCTACGCCCGTCTTGGCGCAGGAAGAAGACAGCGGCGAAACCCAGGAACGCGTTGCAACCCCACAGGAATTGCTGGAATTCCCCGGCGAACAACCTGTCGCAGAGGATTTGGAATTTGCGCTGACGGTTGCACCGCGCGTCTATTACCCGTCGGACTTTGCCCAATTTGCGCCGCGCAACGCGCTCGACCTTGTTGAAGAAATACCTGGCTTCGACATCCAGGGCGGAGGCGGGTTTGGCGGCGGTCGCGGCTTCGGTGAGGCATCGGGCAATTTGCTGATCAACGGTGACCGCATTTCCAGCAAATCCACCAGCACCCGCGACGAACTTTCCCGTATTCCTGTCGACAATGTGGAACGGATTGAGGTGGTGGATGGCGCCACGCTCGATATCCCCGGACTTTCGGGCCGCGTGGCCAATGTCATTGTGCGCGAGACCAGCAGTATTTCAGGCCAGTTTTCGTGGCGTCCAGGCTATTCCACCGGTCCGCAGGGCTTCAACTTCACGCAAGGCAATGTCTCGGTGCGTGGTTCGGTCGGTTCGCTAAATTACACCATCGCGGCCGATATTGGCGGTTTTTCCGGCGGGTCGGAAGGGATCTTCCTGATAACCGATGCTGACGGGGTAGTGGACAATCGGCTCTATCTTGGAACGCGTACTTTCCGTCGTCCGACACTGACAGGCATATTTTCAATGGAAATTGCCCCCGATGTGCAGGCCAATCTCAACCTCTCTGGCAACCTGACGCGTTTCCGTTCGCGGACGACCGAGACGCGGGACCTCCTCAACCCTTTTCCGGCGTTGCAGGAACGGTTCTTCTCCCGAAATAACGAAACCGCCTATGAGATTGGCGCGGATATCGAATTTCCGCTGGGACCGGGCAAACTCAAACTCATCGGGCTGGAGAGCTTCGAGGACGGCAATTTCACGACAGAGAGCTTCTTTGACCAGGAAGCCCTGCCTTTGCGGGGAAGCCAGTTCGGCCGCGCCAGCCAGACCGGTGAGCGGATCGGCCGTGCAGAATATGGTTGGGCGCTCTGGGGGGCGGATTGGCAATTGTCCGCAGAAGCGGCCTTCAACCGGCTCGACCAGGTCGGGGCGCTGGCCTTCTACGATCTTGCCAGCGAAAGTTTCGTCGAAATTCCCTTCCCTTCCGGCTCCGGTGGAGTGCGTGAGGATCGGTATGAATCGATCCTGAGTTTCGGTCGTCCCATTGCCGATGGTCTGACGCTGCAATTGCAGGCGGGTGCCGAACATTCGACGATTTCGCAGACCGGCTCTAACCCCAACTCGCGCACCTTTCAGCGGCCCAAGGGATCGCTCAAGCTTGCATGGACGGCCAGTGATACACTTGATGTCAGTCTTGAAGTGGCGCGTCGGGTCGGCCAACTCAGTTTTGGCGATTTCTTGGCCAGCGTGAACCTCACCGATGACAACGCCAATGCCGGTAACAACGAATTGCGTCCGCAGCAGAGCTGGGAGAGCCAGCTGGAATTCAGCAA
>CAJXLD010000150.1 GCA_913055595.1 uncultured Altererythrobacter sp. | reverse complement strand
GGGTTACCGTATACACACTTTCCAGGCGTGCGCCTTCGACCACTCGGCCACCGCTCCGCATATCCAACGTTCACGCTGACAGCGCTTGGGTCGGACAGAAGGCGCGCTCCTAGCCGCCCGCTTGAAGACAGGCAAGCCTGCACTTACTTCCATTTGATGTTAGGCAGATTCCGGCCCCTTCCTACCACCGAGCAGATAGAGACCATCGCCCGCGCGACGATGGAGCGCCTGCCGGATCAATTCCGCGAGCATCTGGGAAATGTCGTGCTGCAAGTGGAGGATTTTGCCGATGCCGAAACCCTCGCGGCTGTCGGCCTGACCAACCCGCACCAGCTCTCCGGCATATACCAAGGCATTCCGCTCGACCGCAAAAGCATCAGCCATTCGGGCGCCATGCCCGATCGCATCCGCCTGTTCCGCATCCCGATCCTGCAGGAATGGCGGGCAAGGGGCGATGTGTCGCTCGAATTCATGGTGGCTCATGTGCTGATCCACGAAGTGGGGCACCATTTCGGCCTGTCCGACGAAACCATCGACTGGTTGGAAGAGCAGGCGGAGTAAGGCCCACCCCCAACCGCTGGGACTTCGTCCCGTCTTCGACTCCCCGCAAACGGGAGGGGAGCGAGACTTGGCGAACGACAGAGAGACTAGTCGCAGCGGGGTGGGCGTGGCAAAGTGCAGAAATGAAACGCTTGTTCCTGCTCACCGCACTGCCCCTTGGCCTTGCCGTGCCACTGGCTGCGCAAGAGAAACCGGTCACGCCCGACGATGTGGTTGCAGCAGCCGCGCCGGAGGAATGGGTGGAGATCGCGCCCGACGACCTGCTGGTGATGGAGCTTGCGCCCGATGCCGATGGGAACGCGCGGCAAGTGGTGATCCAGCTGATGCCCGCGCCGTTCAGCCAGCCCTGGGTGGAGAATATCCGCACCCTCGCCCGCGCGCATTGGTGGGACGGGATGAGCATCTATCGGGTGGTCGATAATTGGGTGGTGCAATGGGGCGGTGGCGATCCGGAACTGGGTATGGACCCGGGGCCGCTGCCTGAGGGGGTGGAGGCGCCGGTGGCGAGTTACACCGTTGAAGTTCCGCCCTCTATGGTTGCTCAAATTCAAGATATTGGTAGTCAAATGCGCATGGAAGTCGGGGACGACGACTTTCCGCCACCCGCAAATTATCAGATGCACATCGATCCGTATTCGGGATTGAGCCTCCACCATCAAGGGTGGCCGGTTGGCTTCGGCGGCCGATATCCTCAGACATTCCCCATCCACTGTTATTCCTACGTCGGCGTTGCGCGCGATCTTGCGCCGGATACGGGCACTGGCAGCGAGCTCTATGCCGTGATCGGCCATGCTCCGCGGCAGCTTGATCGCAATATCGCTGTGGTCGGCCGCGTGATCGACGGGATGGAGCATCTCTCCACGCTCAGGCGCGGGACGGGCGATGCGGGGGTCTATCAAAGCCGCGCAGAGGATACGCCGATTGTCAGCGTGCGGCTGGGCAGCGAGGTCGAGGCCTTCCCGCAGCCGCGCTACGAATTTCTCTCGACGGAAAGCGAGAGCTTTGCCCGCTATGTGCAGGTGCGCGCCAATCGCAACGATACATTCTACACCGTGCCCGCGGGCGGCGTCGACATATGCAATGTGCAGGTGCCGATACGGCAAATTCCGGGCGACTGATGGTGGGCGAGACCATCCGTTTCAGCGCGCCGGTCGAAACCGTGTTTATCGAGGAGGGCTTTGATCCTGCCTATTTCGTCACCCTGCCCGAAGATGCCGCGGCATTGGTAGCGGAGTACAAGCTCGCCACAGGCAAGCGCGGCGGGTTCGGATCGCTGCGCGTTTCTGCGACCATTGGGAAAACCAGCTGGAGCACGACGCTCAATTCGCGTTCCGGAACCTTTACCCTGCCGATCAAGAAGCCGGTGCGCCTGGCCGAAGGCCTTGCTGAGGGCGACATGATCGTTGTCGCGCTGGAGTTGCTGTGAGCGAGGTGGTCGAGCATCGCGGCACGCTGTGGCTGTGGACCGGCGGCGATGGCGGCGGGAGCTGGCATTTCCTCACCGTCGATGGCGAAGCGGGCGAGCAAATCGGGGCGCATGAGGCGATGCGGCGGCTCGAACTGGGCAAGGGCCGCGGTTTCGGGTCGGTCAAAGTCGAAGCGCGCATCGGGGATACGCGCTGGAAAACCTCGGTCTTCCCGAGCAAGCCTAACGATGGCTTTATCCTCCCGGTCAAGCTGGCGGTGCGGAAGGCCGAGGATATCGTCGCCGGGGACGAGGTCCTGGTCGAACTGACGCTGCTCTAGACGCGATCGGCCTGCGCCACGCTGTCGCTGGCGCGCAGGCTGCTGACGATGCGGGTGAGGTGTGCGAGGTCTTGCACCTCCAGGTCCACCTCGTAAGTGTGGAAGGGATCGTCGCGCTGGGTCAGCAGCAGGTTCATGACATTGGCATTGTTGCGCGCGAAGGTGCCCGCCATCTCTGCCAGCGTTCCCGGTCGATTGTAGAGCACCACTTGCAGGCGCCCCACGGCGCCATGCGAATGTTCGCCCCATGACAGGTCCACCCAGTCGGCATCCACGCCATTGGCGAGTTCGAGGCAATCGATGGCGTGGACTTCGACACCCTTGCCCTTGATCCTCAGGCCCACGATGCGGTCGCCCGGAACCGGATGACAGCATTGTGCAAGCGAAAAGCCCATGCCGGCAGTGAGGCCCTTGATGCTGATCGCGCGACCCTGCGCGGGTTCATCGGGCAAGTCGGAAGTACTGCCGGGCACCAACGCTTCCATCACCTCGCGATCGCTGATCTTGGCAGAGCCGATGGCGAACATCAGATCGTCCTGATCCTCCATCTCGAGCCGTTCGAGCGCGGCCTTGATCGCCTTCTTGCCGACCTTGGCGGGCAGGCGCTCGACAATCTCCTCGAACAGCTTGGTACCGATTTCGGCGATCTCGGCGCGCTCCTTCAGCCGCACCGCGCGGCGGATGGAGGCACGCGCCTTTCCGGTGACGACAAAGCCCAGCCATGAAAGCTGAGGTGAGGCCTCCTTGCCCTTGATGATCTCCACCACATCGCCATTGGCGAGTTCGGTCCTCAATGGCATGTGGCGCCCGTTGATCTTGGCCCCCACCGTCTGCGCGCCGAGGTCGGTATGCACGGCAAAGGCAAAATCCACCGCTGTCGCCCCGATAGGCAACTGGAACAGCGTTCCCTTGGGCGTGAAGGCAAAGATGCGATTCTGGTAGACGGCCAGCTTGGTATGCTCGAGCAGCTCCTCGGCATCGTGGCTGGCATCGACAATTTCGATCAGGTCGCGCAGCCAGCCGACCTGCCCGTCAGGACGATCGGCCTGCTTGTAAGCCCAATGGGCGGCAAGGCCGAACTCGTTGGTGCGATGCATCTCGCGCGTGCGGATCTGCACTTCGACGCGCATCGATCCGGCATGGATAAGCGTGGTGTGCAACGAGCGATAGCCATTGGTCTTGGGCGTGGAGATGTAATCCTTGAAGCGGCCGGGAACCATCTTCCACGAATTATGCAACACGCCCAATGCGCGGTAGCAATCCTCCACGCTTTCGGTCAGCACGCGGAATGCCATGATATCGGTGACCTGGTCGAAGCTGACATGGCGTTCGGCCATCTTCTTCCAGATCGAATAGGGATGTTTCTCGCGGCCCGAGACTTCGACTTCGACACCCGCTTCCGCCAATGCCTGCTTGATCTTCAGCGCGATAGCATCGACCTGGCCGCCTTCGGAGGAGCGAATCTGTTCGAGGCGCGAAGTGATGGTGGCATAGGCTTCCGGCTCCAGCTGCTCGAAAGCGAGCAGCTGCATCTCGCGCATGTATTCATACATGCCCACGCGGTCCGCCAGCGGGGCATAGATATCCATTGTTTCGCGCGCGATGCGGCGGCGCTTTTCCGGGTCCTTGATGAAGTGGAGCGTGCGCATGTTGTGCAACCGGTCCGCCAGCTTCACCAGCAACACGCGCAAATCCTCGCTCATGGCCAGCAGGAACTTGCGCAGGTTCTCGGCCGCGCGCTCATTCTCGGGCATCTGCTCGATCTTGGATAGCTTGGTCACACCATCGACCAAACGCGCAACATCGGTACCGAAATTGTCCTCGATATCGTCGATTGTCGCCAGCGTATCCTCCACCGTATCGTGGAGCAGCGCGGTCATGATGGTTTCCTGATCCAGCTTCAGGTCGGTCATCAGCCCGGCAACTTCGACCGGATGGCTGAAATAGGGGTCGCCACTGGCGCGCTTCTGCGTCCCGTGCTTCTGCACCGTGTAGACATAGGCACGGTTGAGCAGCGCCTCATCGGCGTCCGGGTCGTAACTCTTGACCCGCTCAACAAGTTCATACTGGCGCAGCATCTCCGCCAAATGTGCGGTGCAGCACCTCTTTGGGCAAGGGAAAATCGCGAACAATCGGGCCATCCCGCAAAACTGACGAAATTGACATCGTGACGTTCGTGGAACCTCCATACTTCTTACGATTTCTCAGAGAGTTACGGGAAACATGCAAAGTTGACACTTCTCACGATGTTTTTGCGAAATGGATCCGAACACATGGAATCGGCGCTGACAGAATCCGGCTCCGGTAGGAAAGAGAAACAACCGGCTTGACGACAAAGTAACCCACAGGTTACATGTAACCTATGAGTTACTTTGGAGATTCGTCATGATCATTGGAAAACACCTGAGCGACGAGGAAGCGGCAGAAAAGCTGATGCGGCATCGTGCGCGTTGGATGCCCGTTCTGATCCTGTCCCTCGTGTTTGTGCAGGTCGTGACTGCGATCAAGATCTACACTACTGGCCAACTCGCCACCGGCGGTTGGACGGGCTGGCTGCTCATGATCTTCCTCGTGCTCAATATCGTTGCGACCGGCGCGCCAGGTCTCGCACGGCGACCAGGGATGCGGGTCTATATCGATGACGAGTTGACGATCAGCCACCGCTCCAAGGCATACGCGATAGGGTTCTGGGTCATGTTGCTGCTCGGCATCGCTCTACTGGTCACATCGAACTGGTATGTGGTGTACGCACAACTGGCGTTGCATAGTGTTGTTGGCCTTGGCGCAATCGCCGTGGCGACGCGCTACGCCATGCTCGAACGTCGCGCGCTGAAGCAATGAGCGAGGGGCTTCTCAATTCGATCCGAGAGGCAAGGAGCGCGCGCGGCTGGACCCAGGCGGAGCTGGCCGAACGCGTAGGCGTGAGCCGCAAGACGATCAATACGGTGGAGAACGGCGTGTTCGTCCCCTCGACGATTATCGCGCTGAAACTTGCGCAAGCCCTGGAGATGCCGGTTGAAGAGCTTTTCAGCCTGGGGGACTAGCCCCCTATTCTTCCTCCCAGCCCACGATCCGATCCACATTTCCGCGAGTCATGTCGTGGTAAGAGCTGCGATTGCGCGAATAGATATCTCGGGCAATCGGCCTTCCCCAGTCTCCTGTTGCCCACATCGCTTGGAAGAGCGGCGAGACGAACTTGTTGCGCCCGACGCGAGCGAGGAATTGCTCCGCCTGAGGGGCAGCGGGCTCGTACCGGTTCTTCATTGCCAGCTCGAGCCAGAGGAAGCGGATTTCATTATTGCCCGTGGCTGAGAGGCCCAGCACATCATCCAATCGCGCCAGTTCGGCATTCGACAACACTTCGGGCACTTCGCGCAGGAAGCGTTGCTGCTCGGCGGCGGTCCAGCCGGACCACGCCTCGCCATCGAGCACGCCATCTGCCGCATAGGCCGCCACCGCTGCATCTACCTCCGCAAAGGCGGCGGGATCGGGACGTGCGGCGTTATTGGGCAGGCCCGTGCCGTAAATCCATTGCTCAAGCTCCAGCGCGGCCTCTAGCTGCGGGTCCTCCTGGATCAGGTTTGCACGCATATCGGCAATGAACATCTCGGAGGTCGCAGGCTGGAATGCGTGGCTATCGAACCAGTTGCGCAGCCAGGCATCGAAGCGCTCGCGCCCGACAATTCCCTCGACCGTGCGCAGGAACACCGTGCCCTTGTCGTAAATCGCCTCGGTCGCCGTATCGAACGGGCTGATACCGTCTGGCGTACGCATGGCGGTGACCGGATTGTCCGCTCCTTGCGCCGCGATCATATCCTCCAGCGCGCCAAAACTGAGCGCATATTCCTGATTGGCTCGCGACGCTCCGAAAACCTCTTCGGAAATACGGCTCTCGAGATAGGACGTAACGCCCTCGTTCAACCAGCCATCTCGCCAGCTGGCATAGGTGACGAGATTGCCCGACCAGCTATGCGCCAGCTCATGCGCGACGAGGCCGGTGTTGCTGCGATCGCCCGCGATGAAGGTCGGCGTGAGAAAGGTCATCACCGGATTTTCCATTCCGCCATACGGAAAAGCTGGGGGCAGCACGATCATGTCGTAACGACCCCAGCGATATTCGCCATACAGCCCTTCGGCGGCATCTATCATCGCCTCGGTATCGATCAGTTCCGCTGCGGCGGCATCGAGCACTGCTGGTTCCGACCAGACACCTGAACGTGGACCCAGCTCGCGAAACTCAATGTTCCCGGCAGCTATGGCGATCAGATATGGCGCCACAGGCTTGTCCATGCGGAAATGGAAGGTCCGCCTACCCTCGCCAGCGTCTTCCGAGTCGCCCTGGATGATGCCCGACATCACCACATTGAGCGGTTCGGGCGCGGTGATCCGCGCTTCCCAGCTCAGGCGAATACCGGGGCTGTCCTGCGTGGGGATCCAGGTGCGGTTGTAGATCGCCTGTCCCTGGCTGAAGAGATACGGATACTCGCCGCCCGCAGTCTGTTCGGGGCTGAGCCATTGCAGCGCTTCCGCTCGCGGTGCTGCGGAATAGGTGATGGTGATCTGCTGCGGAGGAACCACCTCGCCATCTTCGGCGTAAAAGCTGATGGTCAGCGGTTCGCCCTTTTCGTCAACATGTCCACCGATTGTCCAATCGAGCGCATGGCCGCCATCATCGAACGTCGCCCGG
>CAJXLD010000149.1 GCA_913055595.1 uncultured Altererythrobacter sp. | reverse complement strand
TCGCGGGCGAAGCCCACCAGCCGGTCCGTCTCGCCCGCCATGGCGGATACGACCACGGCCACCTGGTTACCGCCCGCCGCCTGCGCACGCACGATATTGGCCACGCGGCGAATGCGTTCGGTCCCCGCCATCGACGTGCCGCCGAATTTCATCACGATACGGGCCAAGTGTGTTCCCCTGCCTTACGCCCTGTTGATAGTAATCGAGTCTGGCTCGAAGCTTCGCGCGCTGTTAGGGGCAGGACATGGGTGATGCAAGCGTCGCGAATGAAACCATCCGGCCCGAGGAGGCCGCGCATTTCGGTGCGCTGGCGGCGGATTGGTGGGATCCGAAGGGGTCGAGCGCCATGCTGCACAGGCTCAACCCGGTGCGACTGCGCTTTTTGCGCGAGGCGATAGACCTGCATTGGGGCGGCGATCCTACAACCACCAAACCTCTTGCGGGTAGGAGCGCGCTCGATGTCGGCTGCGGCGCGGGCCTGCTGTGTGAGCCGCTGGCAAGGCTGGGCGCGAGCGTCACCGGCGTCGATGCGGCGGGCGAGAATGTCGCTGCGGCCAAAGAGCATGCCGGAAGCGCAGGATTGACGATCGACTATCGCCATGGCGAGCTCGGCTCGCTCGGCCTCGGACAGTTCGATCTCGTCACCTGTCTGGAGGTCATCGAGCATGTCGCGGACAAGCCTGCCTTCCTCCGCGAACTGGCCTCTCACCTCGCCCCCGGAGGGTTGATGGTACTCTCCACTCCCAACCGCACACCCAAGAGTAGGCTCCTCATGGTCGGCGCGGCGGAGGCGCTGGGTGCGGTGCCCAAAGGCACGCATCATTGGGATGATTTTGTCACCCCTGATGAACTGCGCGAGCTGCTCGCCGATGCGGGACTGGCTATGGGCGAACCGCGCGGGATTTCATGGTCATTGTCGAAAGGCCTGCACATGTCGGATGATCTGGCGCTGAACTATATCGTCACGGTGCAGACCGCCTGACGAGAACTCAGGTCAAGGCCGCTTCCCATTCCGCCTTGTTGAAGCCAACCAGCAGCCCGCCATCATATTCGACCATGGGGCGCTTGATCATGCTGGGGTTGGCCGCCATCAGCCCCACCGCAAATGCCGGGTCCGCCGCATGGGATTTTTCGGCATCGGAGAGCTTGCGAAAAGTGGTGCCGCGCTTGTTGAGTACCACGTCGAGGCCCAGCTCGCTCACCCACGCCGCAACCTTTTCCCCGTCAGCCCCTTCCTTCTTGTAGTCATGAAAATTGTAGGCGATTTCCTGCTCATCGAGCCATTTGCGCGCCTTCTTGACTGTATCGCAATTGGGAATGCCGTAGAACTCGATATTCATCTTGACCTCTGGTTTTCTGAACAGATTTTACACATTTAACGCGGTCTTATCGGAAAAACCGCTTTCCCGAGACCGAAATCTGATGACCTCTAGTGATGGCCGCCCGATAGCGGAGCGCTTCGCTGTAGGACAGCGCCTATTCCCCCGCAGTGAAGCGATGCACGCGCGGATCGGCGCAGGCGAAAAGCGTATAGTCGGCATAGTACTCGGTGCGACCACGGCCCTGCACAGTGAGATGCTCGGCATGGCGGCCCCATGCGCGCGCAGCCTCTTCGCTCTCCCATTGGGAGAAGGCAATCACCTCTCCATCTTCGGCAGTATAGCTCTTGAAGGAGATGAAACCGGGCTGCGTTCTCGCCAGTTCCTCCATGCGCGCAGCATCGGCGGAGTAAGCGGCCTCGTCCATATCGGCACGCTTGCGGTTGCGGAAGACGACGAGAAACACGCTACCTGCCCCCCAGATGCGCATCGGCAATTGCCACGGCCAGCGCATCCGCCGCGTCGGGCCCCGCAATCTTTGCACCCGGCAGCAGGACCTTGAGCATGGCCTGCACCTGGGTCTTTTCCGCCCCGCCCGTGCCGACCACAGCCTTCTTGACCGAGCGCGCGGCATGTTCGCGCACCTCCAGCCCCGCCGCCCCGCAGGCCGCCATAACCGCACCGCGCGCCTGCGCCAGCTTCAAGGTCGATTGCGGGTTCTTGTTGAGGAACACTTCTTCCGCTGCCGCATGATCGGGCCGGTATTCGGCAATCACCGCATCGAGCACGGTCTGCAGATGCGACAGGCGCCGTGCCATGGTCGCCTTGGGATCGGTCTTCACCTGGCCATTGGCGATATGCGAAATGCGACTCCCCTCGGCCCGCACCACTCCCCAGCCTGTACAGCTGAGCGAGGGATCGAGGCCGAGGATCAGCATGAGACTATTTCGACGCTCTCAAACGCTCAACCTCCGCGAGCAGGGCTTCGACGTCTTGGCGTGCCCCGGCAATGAAATCTTGGTCGGCCACTGTCGCGCCGGTCAGTTCGATATCGTCCACCGCAGTCTTGATGAAACTTGAGCCACTGGTGTGGTCTCGGCCTTCAACGAAGGATTTCCATGGTCCGGGCGTGGCGGCGGCTAATCGCGAACGAATTTTCTCGAGGTGATCTTCGGAGATCACCCCAGCTTCTCCATCACCTCGTCGCTGATGTCGTAATTGCCCCAGACGGTTTGCACATCGTCATCATCGTCCAGTGCATCGACCAGCTTGAGCAGCGTGCCAGCGGCACCCTCATCCAGCTGCACTTCGAGGTTGGGCTTCCAAGCCAGCTTGGTATCGCTCGCTTCGCCCAGGGATTTCTCCAGAGCGCCCGCCACTTCGTGCAGCGCTTCCATCTCGGTCCAGATCACGTGGCCGTCATCGCTACTTTCGACATCGTCAGCTCCCGCCTCGATCGCGGCTTCGAGCACGGTATCCTCGTCGCCCGCGCTGGCAGGATATTCGATCATGCCCTTGCGCTCGAAGCCATGCGCCACCGAACCCTCGGTGCCGAGGTTGCCGCCATGTTTCGAGAAGATCGTGCGCACATTCGACGCGGTACGGTTGCGATTGTCGGTCAGCGCCTCGACTATGATCGCGCTGCCGCCCGGGCCATAGCCTTCGTAGCGCACTTCTTCGTAATTCTCGCCATCGGCGGCGGCGGCCTTGTCGATCGCGCGCTGGATATTGTCCTTGGGCATGGACTGCGCCTTGGCCGTGTTGACCGCGAGACGCAGGCGCGGGTTCATGTCCGGATCGGGTGTACCCATCTTCGCCGCCACGGTGATTTCGCGGCTCAATTTGGAGAAGAGATTGGAGCGCTTCTTATCCTGCGCACCCTTGCGGTGCATGATGTTCTTGAATTTGGAATGGCCTGCCATGGTATCGCTTGTTCTGTTGTTGTCCTGGAACGTGGCGGCAGCCCTAGCGAAAGCAGCGCGCGCGGGCAATGCAACTAGAGCAATCGCTGCCACCAGCCGACATCGCGCCAGCTGTCGCATTTCCAGCCGACTTCGCGATAGATGCCGACCGGCGTGAACCCCATGGCTTCGTGCAGCGCAACGCTCGCTTCATTGGGCAGGGCAATTCCGGCAAAGGCGGCGTGATACCCCCTTGCGGCCAAGCGCGTCAGCAATTCGGAAAACAGGCCGCGGCCCACGCCCTTGCGCGCATAGGCCGGATCGACATAAATTCCGACATCACAGGAGGTGGAATAGGCTGCGCGTTCGCGGTGAGGCGAGCCATAGGCATAGCCCACGACCTGTCCATCCTCTTCGGCGACCAGCCATGCGTGGCTTTCACCGTATTTCCTGATGCGCCGCGCCATTTCCTCCGCATCGGGCGGATCGAGCTCGAAGCTGACCCAGCCGTCGGTGACGAAGGGCGCATAGATTTCCGCGCAGCGCCCGGCGTCCGTATCAGCCCTGGCGTCGCGCAGTTCCATCCCGTCAGCCCAGGCCCAGTGCGGCCTTGTAGGTTTCGAGCACCATTTCCATTTCGCGGCGGTCGTTATTGTCCATCTTCCGCAGGCGCACGATCTGGCGCATGATCTTGGTGTCGTAACCCACCGCCTTCGCCTCGGCATAGACATCGCGGATATCGTCGGCGATGCCCTTCTTCTCTTCTTCAAGGCGTTCGATGCGCTCGATCAGCAGGCGCAGGCGGTCATCGGTGGCTTCTGCCATCATGTACTCCGGTCAAATCAGTAAGAATCACTCGGCGGCTGGATAGACAGATGAGGCAGGACGGTGAAGCGGAAAGAGTAGTTATCCCCTCCCGCAAGCGGGAGGGGCAGCGAGACTTGCTTGGCCGTAGGCAAAGCTAGTCGCAGCGGGGTGGGCCGTTCCCGGCACATGCCCACCCCCGACCCCTCCCGCTTGCGGGAGGGGAGTTAGTGGTCTGCGTTCTTCTTAAGGCTCTCTCCCATCCGGGCGAGTTGTTCGGGCGTCGCCTCGCTCTGGTACTTCGCCTTCCATTCATCCATCGGCATGCCGTGGATCACCGCGCGCGCCTCACCCTTGTCGCCGGGGAAGCCGGCGTCGCGAATCCAGTCTGCCAGGCAATTCCGGCAAAAGCCGCTGAGGCCCATCAAGTCGATATTCTGCGCATCGTGTCGGTGCTGCAGGTGGCGAACGAGCCTGCGAAAGGCCGCGGCGGCCACATCGTCGGGCAATTGGTCGATCGGATCGGGGGAATCGGTCATCTTGTGTCCTTGTTTTGTAGCGCCGCTCTGCCATAGGCTGCACGACATGACAAAGTTCACCCCCCGTGCGCGCAAGGTCAAGATCCTCGCCACTGTCGGCCCCGCCTGCAGCGACCCCGATGTGCTGCGCGAATTGTTCCGCGCGGGCGCCGACGCCTTCCGCTTCAACATGAGCCATGGCGAGCATCACCAGCACGCAGAGAATTTTCGCACGGTACGCGCGCTGGAAGCCGAATTCGGACGGCCCATTGCCATATTGTGCGATCTGCAGGGCCCGAAACTGCGCGTCGGCACCTTCAAGGATGGCACAGCCAAAATCGCCCATGGAGCGAGCTTCACACTCGACCGAGACGAAAAGCCGGGCGACGACACACGCGTCTGCCTGCCGCATCCCGAATTGTTCGAAGCCCTGGCGGTGGGCCAGCGCCTGCTGATCAATGACGGCAAGATCCGACTGCGCGTGAAGGACATGACGTTGGACGCCGTCCATTGCGTGGCCGAAGTCGGCGGCGTGATTTCGGATCGCAAGGGCGTGAACGTGCCCGATGCCGAAGTCCCCATCCCTGCCTTGACCGAGAAGGACCGCAAGGACCTCGCCTTCGCCATGGAGCAGGGCGCGGACTGGATCGGCCTCTCCTTCGTCCAGCGGCCGGCGGATATCGAGGAAGCCAAGGCGCTGATGGGCGGGCGCGGCTTCCTCTGCGCCAAGATCGAGAAGCCGCAGGCTGTCGAGCGGCTCGACGAGATCATCACCGCCGCCGACGGCGTGATGGTGGCGCGCGGTGACCTCGGCGTCGAGCTGCTCCCGCAGGAAGTGCCACCGCTGCAAAAGCGCATCGTCAATGCCACGCGCCTCACCGGCAAACCCGTGATCGTGGCAACGCAAATGCTCGAAAGCATGATCGAGAGCCCGACGCCGACGCGAGCCGAAGTCTCCGACGTCGCCAACGCGGTCTATGACGGTGCCGATGCGGTGATGCTCAGCGCCGAGACGGCCACCGGCAGCTGGCCCGAAGAAGCGGTGATGATGATGGATTCGATCGCCCGCCAGGTCGAGGCCGACGAGGCCTACAAGGATCGCGTGCGCATGCTCGATACGCCGCCCGATCACACCACGGCGGATGCGCTGGCGCATGCCTGCATGACGATCGGCGATACAATTGCATTGAAGGCGATATGCGTTTTCACCTCCTCGGGTTCGACCGCGCGCCGGGTGGCACGCGAACGGCCCAATGTGCCGGTGATGGTGCTGACACCATCCATGCAGGTCGCGCGTCGCGTCACCCTTTTATGGGGCGCGCATCCGGTGGCGACGCGCGATATCGGCTCTTTCGAGGAGATGATCGCCAAGGGCAAGCGCATGGCGCTGCGTCACGGATTTGGCGGCGCAGGCACCAATATCGCGATGTTGGCAGGCGTGCCCTTCGGCCGATCGGGCGCGACCAATCTGTTGCATGTCGTGAAACTCACAGGCGACGAGCTCGACAGCTACGAGGAAGGCGACGAGGTCAGCTAGGCTTCTTCCGCTTCCGAAGCCTTCGCCGCCAGCGCCTCGTCGAGATCGTCGGGCAGTTCGTAATAGCCGCCCGACAGCGCGTCATAGCGCCCCGAAGCCAGATCGAGGCAGCGTTGCGCACAGCGCGCAAGGTCGCCAAGCGCCTCCGGATCGTCGAACCGCTCCTTCAGCCGTTCAACCATGTTGCCAAGGTATTTCTGCGCGGCTTCATCCTCCATCGTATCGCGCGCGAGCTGTGTCGGCACGAAGCCGGGATCGATGGCAAAGGCAGACACGCCCGTTCCCGCCAACTCGGCCGCAGCTTCCGCCACCAGCCGGTTCTGCGCGATCTTGCCCGTGCAATAGGCTGAAAGATGCGGCGCCACGATCCGCGCTGCCTTGGCCGAGACGCAGATCACCCGACCGCGCCCGCGACTGACCATGCCCGGCAAGACATGATGCATCAGCAGGAAAGGCGCGCGGATATGGATTTCCTGCGCGCGCCACCATTCGTCCGGATCGACTTCCCAGATGGGGCCGAACGGCCCCGGCACGCCGGCATTGGAGACGAGCAGGTCAAGCGGACCCAGCACCGTCTCAACGGCATGCTCTGCATGGCGAATCGCGTCGGGATCGGTGACATCGCAACGGATGGTCACGGCCTCACCCCCGGCTTCGGTAATGGCGTGTTCGACCTCTTCGATTTGTGCGCTTGACCGGGCAAGCAGGGCGACCTTGGCACCTTCCGCCGCGAAACGCTCCGCAATCGCGCGCCCAAACCCGCGCCCCGCGCCTGTCACCAACGCAACCTGACCTTGCAAAATGCCCATGAAGCTCTCCCTTGAACGCATGGCTAAACGCCACGCGAACGCGTGTCGAGAACTCTACATCGTAAAGGAAAATGGAGCGGGCGATGAGATTCGAACTCACGACCCCAACCTTGGCAAGGTTGTGCTCTACCCCTGAGCTACGCCC
>CAJXLD010000148.1 GCA_913055595.1 uncultured Altererythrobacter sp. | reverse complement strand
CGCTCGAGCGCAACGAGCCCCTGCCGATCTCCATCAATATCGGCACCCATCCGGCGGAGCTGATCACGTCCACCTTCAAGGCCGCGCCGGGCGTCGACGAAATCGCCATGTCGGGCGGCATGTTTGTTGTGCCGCTCTATGCTTTCCTCACCACAAAGGTCGCGCCTTCAGAAGCGTCACGCACTGTGGCCGCAAACAATATCGTCAATTCCGGCGCCATGGTGCTGGGATCGCTCGTGGCCCTGGGGCTCAGCGCGATAGGCGTTCCCCTGGTGGAGCAATTGCTGCTCAGTTCGGTGATGTGTCTGGTTTCTGCCTGGTTGGGGTATCGGCTCTACGCGGCAGAAAAGATCGTACCTGCAGCTGCAGAATGACAGCTTTCAAATTCAGGCAATGAAAGTGCTGACGGCCACGAAGCCCGCAGCGTAATTCGCTGCGAATTGGCGCATATCGCCCGCATCCAGCCCGAAGTTAAGCCGCCACGACAGGCGATTCTCGACGTCGTTGGCCGCGCGCAGATTCATGGGCAGCGAAGCCCGGAACGGGTGGCGGGCCTATTCATCGGTCAGAACTAGGGCGCGTCTCATGAGTCGAGGTGTTAACAGTTTGCTAACCTTTGCCCAGCGCGCATTTCGTTAATGTCCACAGTCGGGACATTAACGATAAGCAAGGCGATTGCCGCCGTGCGCGACCGACGCTAGTAGATGATTTCATGAGTAACCAAGCCGCGCAATTGCTGGTCGATTGCCTTGCCGAGCAAGGATGTGATCGCGCATTCACCGTTCCCGGTGAGAGCTTCCTGCCCGTGCTTGACGCCTTGCGAGACAACAGCGCGATACAGACTGTGACATGCCGACAGGAAGGCGGTGTGAGCTTTATGGCTTGTGCCGATGGTGCGATGACCGGTCGCCCCGGGGTGGCTTTCGTCACGCGCGGTCCTGGCGCAACCAATGCCAGCATTGGCGTGCATGTCGCCCACCAGGATTCTCAACCCATGATTCTGTTCGTGGGTGATGTGGGTCGTGGAATGCGCGATCGCGAGGGATTCCAGGAAATAGACTTTCCCGCCTTCTTCGGCCCGATCTGCAAATGGACCGCACGCATCGACCAGGCAGAGCGCATTCCCGAATATATCGCCCGCGCCTATGCCACGGCGATGTCCGGCAGGCCGGGGCCGGTCGTACTCGCCCTCCCCGAAGACATGCTGCATGAGGATGGCGTCGAAGCCGAAGTCCGGCCAATGGTCTGTCGCCCGCCACAACCGCCCTGCCCCGATGCCTTGCAGGCGATGATGGGTCTGATTGCCGATGCAGCGGCTCCAATTGCCATCATCGGCGGCGCAGGCTGGCACGCCAAGGCGCGCGAGGATTTTACGCAGTTTGCCGAACGTGTCGGAATTCCCGTCGCTACCGCATTTCGCCGCCAGGATGCCACTTCGTCCTCAAGCTCAGTCTATGCAGGCAATCTGGGTTATGGCCCCAATCCCAAGCTGGTCGAGCGGGTGAAGGCAGCCGACCTGCTGCTTGTCGTCGGTGCACGCCTCGGCGAAGCTACCACCGACGGATACTCGTTGCTCACGCCAGATCTTCCCGGCCAGACGCTGATCCATGTCCATCCCGATGCGGAAGAGCTCAACAGTGTCTACCGCGCGGACCTGCCGATCTGTGCCGATCCCGACGAGTTCGCCGAGAGCGCCGCCTTGTGGGACGATCACGCCATCATTTCCTTTGACGCAGGCCGCAAAGCCCATGCCGAGTGGCTCGACTGGTCGACGCCAGCCGAAGCCGACTTCCCCCTCGACCTGACGCGGTGCATGGCCGAAGCACGTCGCCAGATCCCCGCCGACGCCATCATCTGCAATGGAGCGGGCAATTTTTCCGGATGGTGGCACCGTTACTGGCACTATGCGGGCTTTCCAAGCCAGCTTGCCCCGACCTGTGGGGCCATGGGTTATGGCATACCCGCCGCCGTAGCAGCTTCGTTACGATATCCCGATCGGTGTGTCATTGCCGCAGCTGGCGATGGCGATTTCATGATGAATGCTCAAGAGCTCGCCACGGCTGCGCAATACAGCGCCGACATTCTCGTGATTGTCTTCGATAATTCGGCCTACGGCACTATCCGTATGCATCAGGAGCGGGACTATCCTGGCCGCATTGCATCCACAGACCTCGCCAACCCCGATTTCGCTGCGCTGGCGCGAAGCTTCGGCGGCTGGGGTAAGCGCGTCGAAACGACAGAACAATTCGCAGATATTCTAGCCGAAGCGCTGCCGCTCAAAGGCATCCGGCTGCTTCACTGCATAAGCGACATCGAACAATTGAGTGCTGGTGGCGCGACGGTGAGCAAGTTGCGTAATCGCTAGGCCGGCTCTTTCGCCTTGGCGCAGATGTGATCCCATTCTTCGGGTGTGATCTCCGCAACTGACAGCCTTCCGAGACGCACCAGCTCGATTCCTTCCAGATCGGGATCTGCCTTGATCTCTGCCAGCGATATGGGACGCTCCAGTGGACGTACAGGCTTGATATATACCGTAGCCCACTTGCCCTCCGGGTCAGTCGGATCGGTGATGCCGTTCTTCGTGATCTCGGCAATTCCAACGATCTCCTTGCCGGTCACAGAATGGTAATAGAAGGCCTGATCGCCCAGCTCCATCGCCCGCATATTGTTGCTGGCGCGGTGATTACGCACACCGTCCCAGACGGTTTCGCCATCACGGACAAGGTCGTCCCAGCTGTATTTTTCCGGTTCCGACTTCATCAACCAAAATCGCGCCATTTCTTGCTCCATGAGTGCTGAACATGTCCGGTGGAAACACGTACAGCTCGATTAACCCTAAATTGATCATAACCACGCATAAGAGCCCTTCAATTCTTGGGACAAATCGCTTTGGCAAAAGCTGTGGAAGACAAACCCGCTCGTATGACCCAGCGTCTGCGCAAGGCGGACCGCGACGTGCTGGCACTCGGTATCGCATGTGCGGCCATCGTGTTGTTTGTTACAACCGGCGGCACTGTCATGCCCAAAATCGTGCGTGCGTGGATGGGAGTGGGCGAAGCTCCGGATATTGCGTTGACCAACGCGGTCCTGCTCAACATCGCCCTCCTCATCTTCGGGTGGCGCAGATACCGCGACCTGCATAGCGAAGTAGCCGAGCGTCGGCAGGCCGAGCAGCGCGCGCAACAGCTAGCCGACACCGATGAGCTTACCGGATGCCTCAATCGCCGCAGCGGTGTTCCCGCCATCGACAAGATTCTCAGCGCTGCGCACAGTTCGAAAGAACATATCGCACTGTTCATGATCGACCTGGACAATTTCAAACAGATCAATGACTTGAACGGCCACAAGTTCGGTGATCTTGTGCTCGCCACTGTAGCGAAGCGCGTTCGGGCATTGCTTCCCAAGAACGCATTGCTCGCCCGCATAGGAGGCGACGAGTTTGTTTGCGCCATCCCCCACCCGGCGCGGGCAAGCGAACGCATGGAACGGATTGCGGAGCAAGTCATCTGCGCCGTGTCCGAACCCATAGAACACAAGAGCGGCATCATTGAACCGACGATTTCCATCGGCATGGTGTCCACGGACCAGGATAGCACAGACACCAAGCTGGAAGCCGACGCGCTGATACACCGTGCCGATATCGCCATGTACCATGCCAAGAAGAACGGTCGGAATCGCTACTTCTGGTTCGAAGCACAGATGGAGGATGAAATCCGTTTGCGAAACGAGCTGGAAACGGGAATTCGCAACGGTATCTCAAAGGGCGAATTCATACCCTATTACGAACAGCAAATTGATCTTGAGACGGGCAAGCTGGTTGGCTTCGAAATGCTCGCGCGCTGGAATTCACCCAAATATGGTCTGGTCAAGCCTGAGGTCTTTATCCCCATTGCCGAAGAGATAGACCTGATCTCCGAACTGTCAGAAAAACTGGTTGAACAGGCATTGAGAGATGCGAATGCGTGGGATCCGCGCCTTACCTTGTCGATCAATATCTCGCCCTTGCAGTTGCAGGACCCATGGTTCGCACAGCGCCTGCTGCAAATGCTGATTGATGCTGGCTTCCCTCCGAACAGGCTGGAGATCGAAATCACCGAAAGCTGCCTGCACCAGAACATCGGCGCCGTGCGCTCAATCGTGACCAGCCTGAAGAACCAGGGTGTCCGCATCAGCCTCGATGATTTCGGCACCGGCTTTTCCAGCCTTTCGCAATTACGCACATTGCCGTTCGACCGGATCAAGATTGATCGCAGCTTTGTGGCCGACCTTGGCGAAGACGAGGCCAGCAACGAACTGGTCGAAGCGATAATTTCGTTAGGACGCGGTATGTCCCTGCCCATAACTGCCGAGGGAATCGAAAACGCCAGGGCGCTCGATGCACTCAAGGCAATGGGAGAACTGAAAGGACAGGGCTATCTATATGGCCGTCCCGAAGACGCAAACACTACGCGCAATCGCTTGGCGGAACTTGATCTGCTGACCGGGGAGAAGGCTGCCGAAATCGCAATGGCAGCGTCCGAAGATCTGGACGAACGCAAGGTCGGATAGACGCCTTAGCAACCTCCAACGTTGCGTAGAGGGCCAGAGCCCCCTAACTGGCGCGCATGCGTGTCGAATTCATCAAGATGCACGGCCTGGGTAACGATTTTGTCGTGCTGGATTCGCGTGCCCGATCTCTGCCAGAGATCACCCGTTCCATTGCCAGGGCGCTGGCCGACCGACACACCGGCATTGGCTGCGACCAGCTTATCCTGCTCACCCCTTCGGATAACGCCGATTTCGCCATGCGCATCTTCAACCACGATGGCGGCGAGGTGGAAGCCTGCGGCAATGCGACACGCGCGGTCGGTCTGCTTGTAGGCGGAGACGCGTACATCCAGACCACCGCCGGTGTCCTGCATACCTGCAAGACGGATAGCGGGATTGCCGTGGACATGGGCGTCCCGCATTTCGAATGGGACGAGATACCGCTAGGCTATCCGATGGATACGCTGTCCATGCCCGTAGGCTGGGAGGATCTCGAACGACCGGCGGCAGTCAATGTCGGCAATCCGCATGTCGTCTTCTTCATTGAAGACAGCGATGCAGTCCTGCTCGACGAGATCGGCCCGATCATCGAGCACGATCCTCTCTTTCCCGAGCGCGTCAACGTGAATGTCGCTACCGTGGAGGACCGTCAGACCGTTCGTCTGCGCGTATGGGAACGCGGCGTTGGCCTGACACGCGCATGCGGAACAGGCGCTTGCGCCACCGCAGTAGCGGCGATGCGCCGCGGGTTGGTGGAACGCGAGGTTACCGTGCACTTGCCTGGCGGCGCGCTGCGCATAGGCTGGGGGGAAGACCAGCGCATTACCATGACGGGCCCTGCTTCAGAGAGTTTTCGCGGCAGTTTCGAGTGGGAGGATTATGCGTGAGCGGAGCGGCCGTCACCGCTGAAGTCATCTCGCTCGGTTGCCGCCTCAACATCGCCGAGAGCGAGCGCATAAGATCGCTTGTCGCAGACGAAGATGTGGTGGTGATCAACAGCTGCGCAGTCACCTCCGAAGCGGTGCGTCAGACGCGGCAAGCCATACGCAAGGCCCGCCGCGCGCGGCCCGATGCGCGCCTGCTCGTCACCGGCTGCGCCGCCGATATCGAGCGCGACCAGCTTTCGGCCATGCCCGAGGTCGATGGTCTGATCGCCAATGAGACCAAGCTCGATGCAAGGGCGTGGAACGTACCCGAACCGGCACAGACGGCAGCCAAGAAGCACACACGCGCCTTTATCGCCGTGCAAAACGGCTGTGACCACGCCTGCACCTTTTGCGTCATCCCACAAGGCCGCGGAAAGAGCCGGTCACTCACCATCGCGCAAGTCCTGGACGAAGTGGAACGCCATCTGCTGCAAGGCGCGCCCGAAGTCGTGCTGACCGGTGTCGATGTGACAAGCTGGGGTCATGACCTGCCCGGTAGCCCTCCCCTCGGCAGATTGGTGCAGGCCGTGCTCGACACTTTCCCTGAACTCCAGCGTTTGCGTATGTCGTCGCTCGACGGCATCGAGATCGACCCACTACTGTTCGAGCTTTTTGCCAGCGAGGAAAGGGTGATGCCACACCTCCACCTCTCACTGCAGCATGGGCACGATTTGATCCTCAAGCGCATGAAGCGCCGTCATTTACGCGCTGATGCTGTCGCTCTGGTGCACCGGTTGAAGGAACGTCGCCCGGACCTCGCCATTGGAGCTGACCTTATCGCTGGCTTCCCCACAGAGACCGACGAGCACCACCAAGCCAATCGCGCGATCATTCGCGAACTCAGCGTTGTCCACGGCCATATCTTCCCCTATTCGCCCCGCCCAAGCACGCCTGCCGCGAGAATGCCGCAACTCGATAGGGCGTTGATCAAGCAGCGCGCCGCCGATCTTCGTAACGATGTCGCCGCAACGCGTGAGGCGTGGCTGCAAGGCCTTGTGGGCAAGCCCCTTTCGGTGCTTACCGAGACCGACGGCACCGGCTATTCGCAGAATTTCGCCCGCGTTGCCGTGCCTGTCGGAACACCCGAAGGTACGATCCTGACAATCACGCCCCAAACCCGCAAGGAAGGCCTTCTCATATGAGCGCAATGAGCTGGAAGGAGCGGCTTTTCGGCGGCTTCCGCAAGACGTCCGAGCGCCTGTCCGACAACCTCACCGGCGTGGTCGGCACGGCAAAGCTCGATGATGCGACGCTCGACGATGTCGAAGATGCGCTTATAGTCTCGGATCTTGGCCCTGCAGCCGCGCGCCGCATTCGCGACAAGCTGGCGGAAAAGCGTTTCGGCCTGACCATCACGGAGCAGGAACTGAAAGAGGCAGTTGCGGAAGAGATCGCAGAAATCCTGCGCCCCGTTGCAAAGCCGCTCGAGATCACCGCCTTCCCGCGCCCGCAGGTATTGCTGGTCATCGGCGTCAACGGCAGCGGCAAGACCACCACCATCGCCAAGCTCGCCCACTGGCTGCAGGAGGACGATTATGGCGTCATGCTGGCGGCGGGCGACACTTTCCGCGCCGCCGCAATAGGCCAGCTCAAGGTC